>JAFGEK010000220.1 GCA_016931625.1 Deltaproteobacteria bacterium
ACAAACTTAAAGAGCCGGATGCGTAAATTGCGCACGTAAAGGTTCTGTAAGGAGCAGTGGTTGGAAACAACCACTGTTTACTTGATGAAAAAATTATGCCTGGTTTTTATTTTTGCTTTGGCTGCCTGTTCAAACAATAGCAAAGAAGAATCACCATCAACTTCTACAAATGCAAAAGCTAGCGTGCAAACCCCCACAAATATTCCGCCGCCTGCAGATGTTGCCGCACCGCCTGCTGATGCTGAGCGTACTGATTCAGGGCTTGCCTCAAAAGTATTAACTCCTGGTACTGGTGATGAAAAACCAACTGCTGCCGACACTGTAGTTGTTCACTATACCGGCTGGACCACTGATGGCCGTATGTTTGATAGCTCAATTATTCGCGGTCAGCCTGCACGTTTTCCCTTGCGCGGTGTTATCCCGGGTTGGACTGAAGGCTTGCAATTAATGAAGGTTGGCGAAAAACGGCGCTTTTGGATACCACCAAAGCTCGCCTATGGTGAAACGCCATCGCGCCCCGGGGCACCCGCAGGCATGCTGGTGTTTGATGTTGAGTTACAAAAAATCATTGCCACACCCAAGCCCCTACCAGCTCCTCCTAATGTAAACGCCCCACCCCGTGATGCAAAAGCCACACCCTCCGGGCTTAAGTATCGTATTTTACAAAAAGGCCATGATCCCCGCCACCCAAAAGCTACCGATGTAGTTGAAGTACATTATACTGGTTGGACCACTGACGGGCGCATGTTTGATAGTTCTGTAGTACGCGGCAAATCAGCAATTTTTCCACTTGATCGTGTGATCCCGGGCTGGACCGAGGGTCTACAATTAATGACCGTTGGCGAAAAATGCCGCTTTTGGATACCAGCTAAACTGGCGTACGGGGAAAAACCAGCACGCCCAGGCGCACCTGCTGGTATGTTAGTATTTGATGTTGAATTGATTAATATCCGCTGATCTGTAAATAGCTGACGCTTTTAAAAACTTTTTTATTTTTCTTTAAAATGCGAAGGAAAATTATCAGCAAACTCTTTGCCTTTATGCAAAGTCTTTGCTCGCGCAATCAATGTCTCTTCACTTTCAACATTATTAGGGTCAGACACACAACAATCAACCGGACAAACTGCGGCACACTGAGTTTCATTAAAATGCCCTACACATTCAGTGCATTTACTTGCATCAATGACATAAATATCTGCACCCTCACTAATTGCCTCATTGGGACATTCGGGTTCACAAGCTCCGCAATTAATACACTCGTCGGTAATCATTATGGCCATAGTTGTCTTTCTCCCAAACTAGGGGTTGTCCCTAGTAATTACCTAGTAATTTATGAATAAGTGAAATAACCGTGCGCGTCATCCTACTGCGAACATTAGTGAAGAGCTAGCAAATAGCTCTTGCTTACACCCATAAAGCTATGCACAACTTAGAACAGTTTCCACTTGAAGTGATCTAATGCAGAGAGGACTATGAAGCGCGTATATCGTTGCCCCCATTGTCGTGCCATTCTTAATCCGTGTATTAAATTAATTTTAAAAGCCCAGTTGCGTGATCATTTAGGACTTTTTGTATTTAGCCCCCAACCGGGCAATTATGAAGTAGCGATCCCCGATGACTTTCCGGTGCGTAAAGGGGACATGGTTAATTTTTTCTGTCCTGTTTGTTCAGCAGACCTTACTTCAGCTCATGATCAAGCCTTTGCTGAAATAAACGTAACCACCGGCAGTCATATGGCGGCGGTGGTTTTTTCAAAAACCTTTGGACGTTACGCTACCTATTTTATTACGCGCCAAGACGTAAAATCATACGGTAAGCATGCTTCACCGGCCACCATAAACTTTTGGGGTGAAGGACCTGAGCGACAATAAGGTAGCACTTAAAAATAGTATCTCCGATCAAATGCTCTTGCTTGACAGTACAGCGCAGCATACCATACTCGCCATCATTGATTATTTTTGCTCGCAAAGCCGTCAAACTCTCTAAGAGAGGGCTCTCATGTTTGCTCGACTAGTTGCGTTATTCGTGTTTTTAGCAGTTACACCAGTATTAGCAGCTAATACTGGTGGCAAATTGTCTAAGGTAGAAGGTCAAGTCTTCGTTCGCCCACCTTCAGGCGATGAAACTCAGGGTCAAGCAGGCGTTGCTTTAATTGCTGGTACACGAATTCGCACTGGCAAAAACAGTAGCGCCGAGGTCGTTTTTGCTGATGGCTCACTGTTAAAACTACGCAGTAATTCTTCAATTCTTTTATCAGGTAATAAGCGGCAAAAACAAAAAAGCTCTATCTTACTGTTTTTTGGACATATTTGGAGCAAAGTCAGTCCATCACCAGGTCATACCAGCTATGAAGTTTCTACTCCTAATGCGGTCTGTGGTGTGCGTGGTACTGAATTTGCAACGCAAGTTGGTGATGATGGGTCACTGCGCATGCAAGTAACCGAAGGTAAAGTTGCTGTTGATGGTGATAGTGATGGTAGTGAGCAAGTAGCACAAAAAGGGCAACAAGTTGAAGCTAATGAGCAAGGCATCAATGCCCCTAATGAGAGTTCAAATCAGCCAAGCTACGAAAAATGGCAAGGGCAAAAACGTGAGCGTTTACGTAAAAATGGCAAAAATATCGTGCAGTCCATGAAGGGGCGTATTCTAAGCCGCAAAGAAAAATTAGAAAAATTCCGTGCTGAGCAACAAAAAATTGAACAAGCACGCAAAGAAGCTATGGCTCGCGCTAAAGAGGGCGACAAGGCGGCAATTGATGAAATTAGGCAATTAAACCAAAAACTTGCAGATCTCGCAGATGAAATAGCCGATATTGGTGATGAAGCTAATGCTGGTTTTGGTGCAGTTGATCATTTTGCAGACCTGGCAAATGATCCTCGTTTTAAACTAGTAGGTAAAAAATACATAAAAATGGAAGCAGCCAGCCTACGCCGAATTAAAGCAAATCTCGATAAAATGGTGGCTGAAGGTACTGATATGTCTATGGAAGCCATGGATAAAATGCTTGATGATATGAGTAAAGGTAAGGGGACTTTACGTGAGAAAAAAGGCTCAGCAGCTGATGATCTATTTGGCCCAGACGGCGAAATGGATATGCATTAGCAAATTGCTGGCTTTTACCTAACTTCTCCTGGTATATCAGAGATTCAAAGATTCAGGAGCGGCCTGTCGATTATGAGCTCATTCGGGCATACCAACGACGGTATAGGGGTAACCTCATCGGGGGCAAAGCATACTTTGCTTATAACCCTTATAATTGTAGGCGCACCACTAGGTGTCGCTTTAATTCTCACTAAAATTTGGTTTTCGGTTTTTATCGGGGCCAACGCCCCACCAGAAGTTTTACACATTGCCGAACAACTAGATTCTTGGTTTTTCTGGACCTTCTTTTTTGCAAGTATCGCCGCAGTAGCACTCTTACATTGGCGAAATAGGGGTATCTCTGAAAGCAGCCTAGGATTAACTGCTATCATTGCCCATCTACGTCGTGGCCGTTTGCAAGAAGCGATTACTGTTGGCATACAAAACGGAGTTCTACCTCCTGAAATAGAAAATGCCTTAACAAGTATCACTCCTAGCCAAGATAAAATTAAACGCCTTGTTAACGAGCCGCGGCGCTCATTAGAAGCAATGTCAATGTCGTTAACGCCACTTTCTGAGGGGCTTAGTCAGCAGTCGGCATCAGTGCAAGAAATTAGTCGATCACTAACCGAACGACTAGTATTTCACAAAGAGCTTTCTGAAAACCTTGATGGTTTATCACACTCGGCTGAAGAATCATCTTCTTCTGTGCTACAAATGGTAGCAATCAACAATGAAGTACGAGAAAATATTCATAATCTATCAATGTCAGTACAAGAAACTACTACTGCCATTGAAGAAATGACCTTTTCATCAAAAGAAGTTGCTAAAAATATCGAAGAGCTCTCCACTGCCGCTGAAGAAACTGCAGCATCCATGAATCAAATGGATGTATCGATTTCACAAGTAGAAACAAATGCAACTGAAACTTCAAAACTTTCAGAGACGGTTACCAAAGATGCCGAAACTGGAGTGGCAGCAATCAATCGTACTATCGAAGGTATAGACAAAATTAAAGAGTCAAGCCGGGTTGCTGCTGATGTCATTAGTTCTCTTGGCCAGAAAATCAGTAAAATTGGCAATATATTAAATGTTATTGATGATGTTGCCGAACAAACCAATTTGCTTGCGCTTAATGCTGCAATTATTGCAGCACAAGCTGGTGAGCACGGGCGTGGCTTTGCAGTAGTCGCTGATGAAATTAAAGCTCTTGCTGAACGTACTGGTGCATCAACCAAAGAAATTGCTGAACTAATTAAAGGCGTTCAAGATGAATCAAAGAATGCCGTCTCGGTGATGTCTAAAGGTGTTGATGACGTTGAAGAAGGTGTACGTCTTGGTCATGATGCCGAAAGTGCTCTTCGTAAAATCGTTGATTCTGCTAAGCGTTCAACCTTGATGATTCAAGCGATTGCACAAGCAACTGTTGAACAGGCGAAAGGCTCAAAGCAAGTTACTAACGCTATCGGACATATTGCCGCTACCGTTCAACAAATTGCTTTTGCTACTGCCGAACAGGCCAAGGGTTCTGAACAAATTATGCAGAGCGCTGAGCGTATGAAAATTATTACTCAACAAGTTGAACGTTCAGCCGACGAACAAAATCGCGGCGGACGACAAGTTACTGAGGCTATTGAAAATATTCGTGAGAAAGTCGAGCGCATTACTATAGCAGCTCGCGAACAAACTCAAGACAATGAACGCGTTGCGACAGCATCGACACAGTTATTTAATGCTAGTGAACGAGCGCTTGAATCTAGTCACCAAATCGAAAAATTACTTGGTCAAACCTCTTCCCATCTTGATGATTTGGTAAGCACAGTTAGTAACTAGTGCAACTCTCTCTGCGATGTTCGGTATTGGTTTCACTGAAATTTTAGTTATCGTTTTAGCGGCTCTATTAATTTTTGGCCCCGAAAAACTACCTGAGCTTGCCAAATATCTCGGTAGAGGTATGCGTGAATTACGCCGGGTAAATAACGATCTACACAATAGCTTTCAGGAAGCAATGTATGCAGAAGAATCTAAAGCTGCAAAAGAATCTCCATACTTAAATAATGACGATAGTAATCAGCCAAAAGAAAAACAGTTACCCGCCCCTATTGATTCTAATTCTAAGCAATCATCGAGTGAAGTCCTTAATAAAAATAATAATATCGACAGCAATAATGCTCAAAAAGGCCAAGGTTCTAATTAATGTCAGTTGGCGATCGCTTCACAATTAGAGAAAATGCTAGTGACGGTCGCATGACCTTTTTTGAACATTTAGGTGAACTTCGCCGTCGTTTGCTCTATTGTATAGCTTTGCTATTTATAGTTGCGGTGGTAAGCCTCTCATTTGCTCCTGAAATGTTTGAGTGGCTACGTGGTCCTTTGTTGTATTTGCCACATCAAAAACTAATTGTCCTTTCACCAATTGAACTTTATATTACTTATTTAAAACTTGGCGTTTTAGCAGCAATTTTTATAAGTTCACCATTTCTACTATTACAGCTATGGTTATTCGTAGCCCCTGGACTTTACCCGCAAGAAAAACGTTGGCTTGGTCCATTTGTAATTATTGGTAGTCTCTTTTTTGTCGCTGGTGGGGCTTTTGCTTATTATATTGTGTTGCCTTTGGGATTTAAATTTGTGGTTTCACAAATGCCTGAAACTATTTCAGCACAATATTCAGTAGCAATATATTTTAAGTTAGTGATTCAACTCATCCTAGCTTTTGGGATTGTCTTTGAATTACCCCTTATCATGTGGATTTTATCTGCCGCGGGGATTGTTACACCGAAGTTTTTTTCACGCATGCGACGCTATTGGCTTATTGCTTCTTTAATAATAGGAGCCTTGCTTACACCCCCAGACCCTTTTACTCAAATTCTCATGGCCGTACCGCTTATAGCTTTTTATGAAATTGGTGTATTTGGGGCAAAAATTATGCATCGACGGCGTAACCATCAGCGTGAAAGCAACACACAAACTACAGCTACCTCCAACATTAATAATGGGGGATAATGTTAATGTCACTTTGGACCCTACCGCTGTTAGCAATAGTGCTAACTCAGCCCATTGCTGATGAAAATTTTCGCTCGCCCAGTAATGAAACGAAAAATGATATACGAAGCAACAACATTGATTGTAGTAAAAAAGCAAAAGATGAAACCGTAAAAATTGCCAGCAATAGTTACTTATGGCAAAGAGAAATAATACTACCTGATACTATTAAAAATATAATCGAAATTGAACTTACTCCTGTTGATATTTATCGTGCAGGCGATGATTTAGCTAATATACGTATTATCGCTGATGAAAGCATACATATTCCGTTTGCCATTGAATATAATAAAAGTAAACAATGGCACTATTTTGAAATCTCACCAAGACCATCTACTAGTCGAACTCATACTTTCAACCGGCTACGAATTTATGATTCTCGCTTACATGATTCGCAAATTGACTTTTTATTAAATGAAATTGAACTAGAATTTTCTGAACCCTCTCTTTCACTTGATTTTATGATTACAACGCCACTGCCAAAATATCACGGCGATAAACTTTTACGTATCGGTAAAATTGAGTATAAAAGTAACGATAACCACTCTGTGCATATAGATTTCCCTAAAACGCTAGCTTCCAAATTGCTCATTGATCTCAGACACCATGTAAAATTAATAAATCCGCAGCGTGCCAAAGCTCGATTATTACAGCCTAAATTATTTTTTAAATACGATAATCGTTGTAAAAACTACCAGTTAGTTTTTGATACATCAAATTCTATTCCTATCTGTAAACCACTTGATTCGACTATAATAATTGAGTCTACACCACAAAAAATAACCCAAGCCCTACTAGGTTCAGCAAAACGCAATACCAAATACAATTCTCAAACACAAACCACCGATGATTATGCAGCCATTTTATTGGTTTTAAAAATTACCTTGATTTTTGCTTTTATGGCTTTAGGATTTATGCTTTTTCGTTTATGGCGGCGCGTAGAAATAATAAACAAGCGTCGAAAATTAAAGTGACATACGCTATCCGTTTACAAGATGTCTCTCGTCGCTTAGGTGAGTTTTGGGCTTTAGCGCACATTAATCTTGAAATTAAAACTGGAACTACTCTCTTGCTCACCGGGGATAACGGTGCTGGTAAAACCACTTTACTAAAAGTGATTGCAACTTTGCTAAAACCTAATTTTGGTAACCTAGAACTTTTTGGCACTAAGGTTGATCATAATTTACAGCAATTTCGTCATCGTATAGAGCTAATAAGTCACGCTTCATTTTTATACGAAGCACATACTGGACGAGAGAGTTTATCATTTATCGCCAATATACGTGGTCAGTTTGATAATAAACAAATCGATGAACTACTTAAACAAGTTAGTTTAATTAAATATGCTGATCGCTTAATTATGACCTACTCAGCAGGTATGCGACGTCGTTTATTGATCGCTAGACTTTTACTTAAACAACCCGAAATTGCACTACTTGATGAACCATGGAGTCAACTTGATAGTAATGCTATAGAGCTAATGGATATCACTATTAAAAAACTATTACAGACTAATACCACAGTTGTGTTAGCTACCCATGATATAGAGCATGCCAAAAATCTATGTCAGCAAAGAGTAACCATGGCACACGGTAAAATTATTGAGCAAACAAAATGAGATTATTGGTATCATGGCGTCATCTTTTTTTAATTGCTCGCAAAGACATAGTGCTTGAGTGGCGCAGCCGTGCTCGTATTAGTGCTACAGTTTTCTTCGCAATCATTACCCTGTTACTATTTTCTTTTGCTATCGGCCCTAATTTAAATTCCCTTAGCCAAAATGCGCCCGGTTTTTTTTGGTTAGCGATTTTTCTATCTAGCGTATTATCTCTAGGCGAATCAATGAGAATCGAAAATGAAAATAGCGCTATTAATTGTTTACGATTACTGCCTGTTTCTGCAGCCACGATTTTTTTAGCTAAAAGTTTAGTTAACACTTGTTTTTTATTTATTCTTAGTTTGGTTTTGCTTCCGTTTATGATCATTCTCTATGATGTCAAAGTAACCTTTACAATCTTGCCGCTATTTGGTGTGCTGGCGCTAGGTACTGCTGCGATAAGTGCACCTGGTACGCTATTTTCTTGGCTAGCAATAAAAGCTCGTGCAAAGGATATATTACTACCTTTATTATTATTTCCAATTGTTATCCCAAATCTTCTGGCTACAGTGAAAGCCACTTCGCTCATTTTTAATAACGATCCAACAGACCAAATATATACATGGTTACTATTGTTGTTTTGCTTCAATTTAATTTATTGGTTTGTCTGCGGGTTACTTTTTGAACACGTCATTGAGGAGTAGGGCATGCAAATATTCTGGCGAGTAGCCCTACCAATACTATCTATAGTCTTACTTGCATTTGGTAGTTATCTTGCACTTTTTGTAGTACCACGCGAAGTTTTTATGGGTGATGTTTATCGCATAGTTTTTGTTCATGTGCCGACGGCATGGATGGCAATGTTGGCTTTTACAATTAATTTTTTCGCTAGCATCTATTACCTATTAAAATCTAATGCCGGCGCTGACGCGTTAGCTGAGGCCAGCGCTGCAGTAGGTGTTTTTTTCGCAACCTTACTTTTAATTACTGGTTCGATTTGGGGACGACCAACTTGGGGGGTCTGGTGGACTTGGGATCCACGACTTACCACCGCTGCGGTTATGTGGATGGCATTTGGTGGCTATCTGACATTGCGCAAAATTGTTATCGATACCCACCAACGAGCCATCTGGTCTGCGGTTGTCGCAATAATTATTTTTGTTGATATACCCCTCGTATGGTTTTCAGTAAAATGGTGGAACAGTTTACATCAAGTACAATCATCAGCAAGTGACCTCTTTGTTGGCATGCGTTTAACGCTTGCCGTCAATGCTGTAGCATTTTTATGCATCATGGTTTGGTTAATTTATATGCGCTATATTTTAGCCAGACGGACGCATATAAGGTTTTTATTACCACCAGTTGATGATATAGATAAGGACCTAAAATAATGACCGGCGAAATAATCGGCGGATGGAATTATATTTGGGCTGCTTATGCTATAGTATGGCTAGGCCTGATAGCTTATAGTTTTTCATTGATTTGGCGTAGCCGTAAATAAGAAGTGATTAAAAATTTATGTTAAACAAGAAAAATAAAAAACTATTTCTGCTATTATTCTTTGCCTCAATTACAATTGCGCTAGGTATATTTTTATTTAAGCGTATTGAAAAAAATATAATTTATTATTGGACTCCCGAAGAATTAATCGCCCAAGGCGAAGCCGCGTATAACAAAGATATTCGCTTAGGCGGGATTGTCTGTAATGACTCGTTTGATTTTAGTGAAGATAATAAACTTCTATATTTTTTTGTAGGTATGAATTCAAAATGCGACAGTGCAAAAATTAAAATTTTAACCCAAAATCCCCCCCCACAAATGCTGCGTGAGGGTACTGGAGTAGTCATTGAGGGGCGTAATTTGGGTAAACTTTTTACAGCTGAACGTTTAATGGTTAAACATTCTAGCAATTATCATCCAAAAACTGATGAACCTGCCCATATTATAACAAAGTAATAGTTATCTAATTAATCCAATTAATTGTTGTTATTAACTCTATGGTGAAGCAAAATACTAGCACTTCATACAAAAACTGGTACAAGTTGACATTTAGGCAAATGGCTGTAGAAATTCATACCCATATGCGAGGAAGGTGATTAATGCACCGCTATGGATTTATTGCACATTTATTTGCGGCAACTGTTACAATTGCTGTTTTTTTAAGTTCTACTGCTAACGCTGGTTATCCTTATGACATCTCACTTGTGGGTTTAGGTCGACCAGACGTTGATCCATATGCCCAGGGTCGTTTTCGTGCGCTTTGTAATGAACTTGCCATAGCTCTGGCGCCTAGGCCACTACAGCCGGCTGAAACTCTTGGCGTAAGCGGTTTTGAGTTTTCGCTTTCTAATTCTCTTACCAGTGTCTCAAATAAATCTGATTATTGGCGAGCAATGTATGGCCCGGTTATCAATGCCCCTATGCGTGATCGAACCATTCTTGAACAATTATGGACACCAACCCTACATATTCGCAAAGGCTTACCGTTCTCGACTGAATTCGGTGTTCAAGCAAGCTATTTAGCTTTCACTGAGCTTTATATGCTCGGAGCTGAATTTAAAGCTGCGCTGCACGAATCATATATTCCACAGCTACCTGCCCTTGCCGCTCGTGTAGCTGGGGCTCGGCTTTTAGGCGCAAGTCAAATCAGCATGTTTTCTTTAGAGGCTGACCTTATGGCTTCTTATGCATTTTCAGTTGGTGGTATGAGTGAAATAACGCCATATATTGGCTACGGGCAGCTACGGGTTAATGCTGAAAGTTCAAAAATTGATGCTACTCCTTACAGTGTCAGTGATCCTAATGATCAACAAGGCGGTAGTAATGGTTCGCTTTATTCTTTTGAACAAGTCCGTTGGCAAAAAAATTGGACTACTCGCTACTTTGGCGGCTTACGTATCAATGCTTCTACAATTGAAGTACTCTATGAATTCAGTTTTTCAACGATGACATTTAGAAAATACGACAAACAAATAATTAGCAACTCAATTAAAATTGGTTTCGATGTTTAAGGGAGTTAAAATTTTAATGCCCCATTTTGCTGACTTCATACTGATAATTTATGTGACTATAATGCTGTTTGCCGCTAGTCGTTTGCCAAAATTAGCAGATAAAATTGGTATTTATTTACGCAAGCGTCTTCTTGGCAAACTAAATAATAGTACGCCAATAAAGAACGCTAATAGTTCTTCTTCGACAGATAAAAGTAGTTAACTATTCTATAAAAATTTTACGGAAAATACATTGCGCTACCAACAAATAGTCTATCACCAGCCCAAACGCCTTTGGTTTGTGGATTTATAGGTTGATATTGCTTAGCTATAAAATGACTGCAAAAATCCTGATCTTCAGCTTTGGGGAGCGTTACGTTGGTGAGATTACTTGCAATCCTTTGAAGTAATCTCGGTAGAAACCTCTATCGCGAGCGAGTAGGCGACCAGCTGAAAGCAAGGCATGAGCGCCGATAATAAAATCCGGAATAACTCGGGCGTAAGCAGTAGCGCGGCGGCTAAGATAAGTTTGCATCATCTTTCCTGCTAGCATAGCGCTCGCACGTGTTGATGGCACAAATTGTATTTCTAAATCATTAAGAAACGCATCCATTTCACTATCACTTAGCACCGGGCGAACTTCCGCAATGACACATTCACAGACAATTAGGGCACTTGATTGTGAAGCTAAGCGTAATGAATTCTCTGCCTGGTCAGCAAAATTTGTATCACCCACTAAAATATCTAGTAAAATACTAGAGTCAACGGCGGTGCGCATCCGCCCCTCGTACTTGATCAAGATAATTATCAACATCAGCACTAGAAGGAAGTTGCCCACGACCTCGCCATTTGCGTACCTTTTGCGCTGCAATAGTTTTAACACCAATTAGCTTGCCGTGCTCAGCGTAGAACTCGATTTGCGAACCTGGAACCAGACCGAGTTGATCTCGCACACTTTTCGGAATGGTAACCTGCCCTTTAATTGAAATCACAAATGACATACTTATATTGTAATACTCTTTACTTGAAAAGTAAAGAGCAAAGTATATTTGTTATAAATGCAGGCTTTTTTATTGCTCGCAGTATGAGTTATATGTAACTCGTTATTAATATGCAATTACCATATTGGAGATTACCTTGAATATATATCTAACTGGCGGTATCGGATTTATCGGCAGCTATGTAGTAAAACTACTTTCTGATTGTGGTTATGCGATTACGGTACTCGCAAAAAATCCGTTTAAAATACCTGAATTAGCAAAATTACCTGGGGTATGCATAATTCATGCCGATATGCATAATCTTGCGTCGCTTACGCGTGAAATTGTTAAACCAGATGTGCTCATTCATATAGCATTGTGCTGGGGTGACAACGGCCCTGAGATGATCAAAAACGAAACCCTAGCCTCAGTACAATTAATTGAATTGGCGGTAAGCAAAGGTGCTAAACATTTTATTTATACTTCATCTACTGCAGCAGCCGGTTATTCGTTGCGCCTAACTGACGAAAATTCTCGACTTGAACCAGAAGATTTTTTTGGCGCCAGCAAAGGTGCTGTTGAGCTTTTTATTAAAGCTTACGCGCGCAAATATACTGAGTGCCGTTTTAATATAATCAGACCGGGATACACTTTTGGTAATCCAATTATCCCAGGCGCTTCTATTGAAAAAGATAATCGTTTTAAGGATATTTGCACCAAGGCAAAACTAAACCTACCAATAGATTTAATTAAAAATGACGGTACACAATTTATTTGGGCTTACGATCTCGCCCGCATCTATCAGTGTGTGGTATGGATAATGGAAGGCGGTCTGGAACGTTGGCTTACGCTCGACTATCCGACGGTGCCAATTGATGGGCAGTGACTATTAGTAATGGGATAAATCTTCTCCATATCAATTTTTTTATTTATTGGAGTGCGATATAGACAGGAACTTGCTTGAATGAAGGTTTTAGTTGTTGGTACCGGCGTTATTGGAACAATCTACGGCTGGGCACTCAGCGGGGCGGGAACGAAAGCATGAAAAACGGTATACCGCTCATGCCGATAATGCGCCGGTAGAGGATATTGCGATTGGCTTCAAAAAATTTCTCAAGACTGCGAGAGAACTGGATTTTGAGATGCCAAATTTCAAAAACTTAGAGGTATACTTAGACGATTAATTCGGTCGGCAATACCGTTTTCCCCTTTCTCCACAATTTAGTATTACAATATTCTAACAAAAATATTAGATAGATAATATGAAATAATCGGAGCTAATAGCACTAGCCGCGCCAACTTTATCGTCCGTCCGTCGAACCTAAGCCTTCAGTTATCTTAATTTAATATAATGCTAATCATTGCCATAAAAAAAATAAGCAACTAATCAACCATTAACACCGTTTCAAGCCAATCAACACCACCGCGATTATCACGAAGCACTGCCCAGATATGAATAAGACCAGAAGTAGAAGGAGTAGTTAAATTATTGCTGGTCCATGTTTCGCTAGCATTGCTATCACGCCCAGTACGATCATGGGCCCACTGACCAGCGTTACTAAACCAAGATACACGCATTGCTTCACGTGTTTGGTTTATCTTTTGTGTAGTCAAATTATAAACCGGAAAAGTTTCAACCGCTTCTTGTGGCCACGATACTCCCAAAGTTATATTCGCATGGCGCGGCACATGTAGCAAATTATCTGGTACTACTCCATCAATTACTCGTGTTGTCTCGCTTTGCTCTTTGCCATCAATTTTAGCCCATACGCTAGACAACTCCGGTGCATTATTTGGTTGATATTGTTCTTTGTATTGCAGTGCCACATCTATTGCGGCATTGCCAGGATTGCAACTGATCCGTTCAAAACCAAACGCCACCATATCACCGTCGCTAGTTGGTATAGTCACTCGTACGGGTTGGTAATAGCCACCAGTAACATCGGGATCACGTGGACGCCCCGGAGGTTCATCAGCAGATTGCGGTGGTACATCTGGGCCAAAAAGCTGACAAGCATCATATGGAATCTCTGCGGTTATATTCGATGTCGCTTCGGCAAGCAAAGAAACGCCATCAGTAAGACAAGCTTCGCTGATCGGACCTGGCTCGCTTGGGGGTTTTGCAGTTTTACAAAGAGCCCAATCAGCAGCTACCTCAAGCATACTGCCATCAGGAGTCGCAACTAGTACTTCATAAGATACAAGACTAAGTGGCGCCGCTTCTGCTGGTATACCACGTACTGCTAAAATTGCCGGCTCTTGTATGAGAGATGCTGGTTCTCCTAATTCAGGTTTGCATGCAGAAAATATTATAAGCAGCAATGCCGTAATAAACACCCGCATTTTTAAAACTCCAATTTGCCACCAAGAATCGCCAAGGTTGGTAATCCGGTGATAGTTTCGCGATGGCTGAAATCATAGTTATAAATAATTTCTTCTTGGTTTTTACGATTGGTAAAATTTTCAACTTCGAGAAATATACTAAATTTGATTACGCTAAATAAACGCGAGTATTCGATTCGAGCATCAGCCGCAAAAAACGGTTGCATACGTATGCTGTTATAAGCACCAAGCTTTGGCTGATAGTAGTCAGTACGAGCATCAAACCAAGCACCTATTACCGGTGTACGTGGATAGCCGGTTGTGTATCGTAGTCTACTGCCGATTACAAAACCATTACCAAAGTCATAGCTTGCGAGTAATGCGACTACATGCGTTTGATCATAATCAAACAATCTCCAATCGCTCTGTGGATGATCTTGACGTTCGCTGCGTATCAATGAATAAGATAGCCATCCAAAAAAACCTCGAACCAATTGTTGTCGCAATAATACTTGACCACCATAACTGCGACCACGCCCATCTTGCACCAAAGAGCGCGCTAATGGTGGCGTAGCTAAAGCTGAGCGCGAAACAAGATCTTTAGCTAATTTTGCAAAGGTTACGGTCTCTACACTCAATGTACCTGTAAGCTTATAAGCGGCACCAAAGGTCGCATGGTAAGCTTTGGTTAATCCGAGGGTCGGATTACCAAATACCGCTGAAAGCTCTTGGGGATCGGGTGGTTGATGATAAACGCCGCCACCAGCGGTAAGCGTTAATTTGCCAAATCGCATAGAGGCCGAAATGCGTGGATCAAAAGCTAGCTCAATGCGGGTATAGCCTAAAGTTGGCGATTCCCCGATTTTCGGGGTTAAACGTGAGCCATCTATAAGCACGGGTTCAAAACGTAAACTTGGTGTTAGTGTTAAATCGCCAAACGATATTTCACCTGCCGTGAAAAGACCGCCTGAAACAAAATTTACTTTCCATTTATCGGCAGCAATTTCATCACCCGGCATAAGACCAAAAATTGTGGGATCACCTTCACGCGCTGGTAAGGTCAATGATCCTTGTCTCGCCAGTGCATGACTAGAACCAGAAACATCAGAACCAGCTATTAGTGTAATATTTGCATTCACTCGTTGTCGTAACGTAAAACGTAATCCATAGCGCCATGCATTATTGCGAATATGTACCGGTATCGCACCAAAAGTGAGTCGTTGATCACTACGGTCTATACCTATTGATGGCGTAACCATAATACTTGAGCCATCAGTAAATAAACGTGAGTAACGTAAAATAAGTCTACTAAAAAAGGTATCGTTATCCTCACGACGAATTTCTGCTGGATCTTCTGAATATACTGTGCGACGCAAACTGTCATTGGCGCCTAGTATAAGCACTTGCAAGTTTTCATCTTTTCGCAAGCGCACATTAAACATTGCTTGCCAATCATTATAATGTGGAATCGGTACAAAATCGCCGACATCTTTCGATGTTACTGCACTCAGAGTTTTATCAAGGTAAGAGTAACGGCCTGCCAGCGCTATACGAAGATTCTTTGATGGTGCAGCCGTAATTAAAGCAGCGGTGTCAATAACGTCGGTAGCGATATATCCGTGAAAGCCTTTTGGTGGTAAATCACTAGTCTCGACGCGTACCAACCCACCGGTACCGCGACCATACTCCGCACCAAAAGCGCCTGGTATAAGATCAATTGATTTAACCAGATCGCTATTAACTACCGAACGCATACCACCAACGTGATATAAGCTAGGTATCTCAACGCCATCAATATTAACCCGGGTTTCAGCAGGCGCCGACCCCCAAACCACAAGCTGTCCCGAGCCGAATGATGATCGACCTACACCTGGTAAGTTTTGTACTACCTTTAGGGTATCGCCTTGAGTACCTGGCACCTGGCGCGCCTCTGCGGTTTGAATGCTGGTCTCAACTGATTCTTTTTTAATACGGGCTGCACGCACCACAACTTCTTCATCAATGCCCGCTTCTTTTTCTTCAACATGATAGGTAACTGACTTCTTTTTATCTTTAGCTATTTCTTCTTCGGTTCTTACGGTAACCAGAGATTCTGCCGAAAGTTCGATAGCATGCTTACCAATGGGAACATCAATAAATGCAAAAGCACCTTCTGCGTCAGTAATGGCTTTGATATTAAGATCAACAATTCGTACTTTCACTCCAGGTATTGGCTGCTTTTTAAAACGTTCACGCACAACGCCTGCAAAATTAATTTGTGGGCCCTTTGATACCATCTCTTCTTTAATGACAAACTCATAACGATAAGTAATTTTCACTGGGACTGCTTGATCACCAACTAAAGCTGGTGCGAAACGAAATTGGCGTGCAGCATTAATTGCAGCTTCATCAAAATTTTTGCCTGCCGAGGTGATTACTTCGACATCCTCTACCTCACCACTTGTTGTAATAGCGATTGCAAGAACGACTTGAGCCTGTTGGTGAGCAGCTTTTTCTGCTGGTGGATACGTTGCCTCAACAAACTTTAAAAGCTTTGGGGGAGTGACTTCTGTTTCGTTTGTAATATCCGTATTTTCTTGGGCCATAATATTGCTGCTCATTAGAGCTAGCAACAATGCCATACTATAATGCTTCATGCTCCTTCTAATCTCCAAGCTCGAACTTACGGGCTATGGTATACACGCCGCCATCAACCGGACGCCCACAAGCCTTTGATGGTGTGAAGCGCCACTGTTTAACCGACGCGATCGCCGCAGCATCAAGAGCCGGTTCTACAGAAGAAAGAACTTCGACTCGGCTAACGCTACCATTGGCAGCTACAAAAATACGCAATACTAGGCGTCCTTCAATTCCTTCAGCGCGAGCCGAAGCGAGATATTGAATTTCAACTTTATAAATCGGTTCTGGTTTTGAAGGAGTCTCATCGCAAGGAGTTGTACTATCATCACTTTCTCGTCCACGATTACGAGGGGATTTTGTTGTCTTAGATAATGAACGTGGTGGTGTAATCGCCTTTGGTATTGCTACCGACATTGCGCCTGGTGCAACATTGTCATTAGACATTTCGAATGAAGCTAAGGCAGAAGCCGCACGCGCTAAAGATGAAGGTGAAGCCGCCGGTGGTGTGGCAAGCTTTGTCGGCTCTGGCTGCAGTGGTTTAGGTTTAGGAGGTTGCGTCTTCTTAGGCTTGGGTGTCTCCATTTTTGGTTTTGGTTTTGGTTTTGAGTCGCTTAGCACAACTACAGATGTTGCTCGCTGTAATGTGCCAGTTTTAGCAAATGCTAAAAGGCCACCGGCAACAACGCCATGGATCATAATTGAAATAACGACACCGCGGCTAAACACAAGAACCTCACTCGCCTGTGGGCATTACATTGATCGCAAATTTGCTGACGCCATTAAGCTTGGCGATATCAAGCAAATGCACAACGCGGCCATGTGGCACATCAGCATCTGCCGAAACTACTAAACTCATCTCATTGTCGTTCTGCACAGCTTCTTTTAAACGACGAGCTAATTCATCGTCATCGAGTTTTTCGTCGTTGTAGCGCAATGAACCATCTTTCATAATCGAAACCGTAGTTGGCTTTTGTGCAGCACCATCGGTGGACTTACTATGTGGTAGGGTTACTTTAAGTGTCTGAGCGACAATGTATGTCGATGACACCATAAGAATGACCAGTAACACCAAGACAACGTCAACCAAAGGTGTAACATTAATGCCCGTGATCGCTCTGCGACGTGAAGATGAAAGGGTACCAGCCATAACTTATCCTCCAACAACCATACGGGCTTTGCGTTTATCGAGGCTGTGTTCGTTTTCGCTATTATGATTTTTCTGACTCTCTAGAGTGGCTACAGCAACAGCCGCAAGTGATTGCGTATTTTCTTCAACAATGCTGCCCTTCTTTTCAAAAATATTGTAAGCAACTACCGCTGGAATAGCTACGAGAATACCAATTGCGGTAGCGATAAGCGCTTCAGCGATAGCGGCCATAACATTGCCCATAGCGCCAGCTGAAGTTGTATTAGCTAAACCACGAAACGCGGTTACAATTCCTAATACGGTACCAAATAAACCAATAAATGGAGCATTATTTCCAATGGTCCCTAAAAATAGCAGCCCACTTTCATACTCCTTGCGCTTTTGGCGTATGTTTTTATCAACAATTTGAGTAAAAGCCGCTGGGCCCTCATTGTACCAATCAAGGGACTCTTTAATAATAGATGCTTCAAGGCTACGACTTTTAGCAAGATGGTCTTGTGCTGCAACAGCGTCACCATTACATAAACTAGGAGTTACTGCAGCTTCAAGGTTTTTATAATCACAGCGACGACGCAAAAAATACCACCAGCGCTCGACAATGACGCCGATGGATATAACGGACAATGCAATTAGGGCATATAGCACAACCGAAGTTGTGATCTGTGCTATAACAAACAGTTTTTCGATTAACATTTATTCCTCTCCTTGTTCATTGTTCTCAGATATATTTAATGTAAGTGCAAGCTGCCCTGCTCCGGCTTGATGTTCAAAGCGGGTATCGAATTCGGTTGCTATACCACTAGCTCGTGCGATCACCTCACCGTCTAAAATAGCTTCTACATGCCAGGGTGCAGAGGCCTGCCCACAAAGCGAGTAGGTATCAACTCGCACCAAATATTGGCCATTTGCTGGCCAATCGCGCCAAATTACATTTTCTTGGTGTCGGCCATCACTGATGCACTGTGCATTTGAATCGAAATCAAGTATGCCATATCCCAATACAATATCATCAGCTGCTTGGGTTTCACCAAGCGCTGGCGGCATGTAGGCGTTAATATTTTTTGACCATATCTCAACACCGTTTGGCTGTTCTACATGCAGGTCAAGATCCGCACTATTATCCCATGATAGTGATAAGACCATTGCCCCTGTTACTGCTAAAGATACTGCTTTAAAATTTAAGGCTGATGGTGGCCCAAAACGTCCCAAACTATCAACAGCACGTACTATTACTGGTACTGTGCCAGTCGGTAACGACGGCGAAAAGGACATATTCATATCGTATGTAAGTTTTTTTGTATAAATATCAGGAGCACCGACAGGTACTACCCAGTATCCTATATCTTTATCGATAGCAATGGATATTGCAGTAGCACTTTCGTCTACCTGACCTGTAAGTTTGCGCGATGGCTGACCTGGGTAGATAACCAAATTGTGAGTTTCTACACTTATTACTGTAGGGCCATCAGTAGATGACGGTCTCTCTCCAATAAAAAACTGCGCGCCACTTACACGTAAATTGGCATAAAGACCTGGAGCCGCAGTCTCACCTTCGCCACAACTTGACAGCAACAACATTACAGCAAATATATAATAAACATGGCGTAACATCAAAACGTAACCTCCGCTCGCGCCATAAATAGATTGTCGGCTATTGAGGCCGGGCGTCCCTGCGTATTTCGACCTTTGTTATTTTTATTAATGTCGTATTCAACCAGCAGACGATAACGATCAATTCTTAAATTTGCAGCTATAGCCAATGTTGAATAAGTGGCATTTTTTGGCACCACTTTATCGCTACGAATATCTTGCGCGTCACGATCTGGATTATATTCATCATAACGTGCGCCGAGTGATAAACCATAGGGCAGTTCTTGCACCAACGCCACACTAAAACCAAGTTGGCGCAAATCACGCGAAGCGCTAATCGGATCAGAGATAATCAGACCACGATCGAGATTGGTCGATATAAAAGCTTCAGCGCTTAGTGTAGCTTTGCCTAGCATTGGTACTGGCAAGGTAAAACGTGTATCGGCGCCAAATGCTTTGCGTTTAAAACTCAGCGAAGCTTGCGGAGATTGCCCAGGGATATTTATTAATTCGCCAGTATCAATAACACCATTCTCATTATAATCACGCCAAGTAAAAGTATCTTTAGTACCTGAGCTACCTTTGTGAAATCCTTTACCTTGTAGCAAAGAAACACCTGCAATAATGCTATAATCGCCGCTTTTACTTTCTGCGCCGATACGGCCAACAAAATCTTTGGCAGAATTAGGATCACGACCAGGAAAAACGCTTTCACCGATGGGTTCGCCGTTTTGTACAGCGACAGCCCAACGCAGAAAAGCATAACTACCACTTAAGCGTGCACCAACATCACTCTCGCCAGGAAAAAGCGCGCGCACTATGGTACTACGCTCTGCAAAAAAACGCTCTTTGTCGCTTTGCGCTATCTCATACCCGAATGGTATTTTGAATAGACCAGCCGTTAAAGCTACTAACGGCATCGTTTGTATTTTCGCTGGCAACCGCACAGTGGCCTCGGCACGCACAAGTCGCGTGGTAACCCCTTTAATGGTATTACCATCAAGTTCAACAATACACTGAGAATACGGGCGTTCTATACCTAACATTAAACGTGCACGCCGTACCACAAAACGATTTTCGTTAAGTGGTTCATTAGTGCTTTGGTTTAATTGATCAGCAGAACTTTGTCGTTGGGTATAATCTGCTTGAATAAAACCACCAGCAATTACTCCAGCGCTAGCTGCGGCAGACATTATGCCAAAATTGTCTTTCTGCTTAGCTTCGCTTGGTTGCCGGTCACTAGAAACACTCTCTGAATGATCAAATTTGTCATTATCGACAACAGTGTTTGTGGCAGTATCTGGCGTCAAAGCTTTGCTCGCTTCTTGGGCAGTTTTATCGGCTGTTGCTGATTGATTTGTTGTTACAGTTTTAGGTCCTGTTGCAGATTGAGCTTTTGTTTCTACCTGTGCATCTGCTGCTGTAGCTGCTGTTTCTTTTTTGGTATTATCGGTATTGCTTGACGCCGGCGTTAACGACGCCGATGCGGGAGCATTCACCGGCGCCGTGACTAGTGTTGTCACTGCAGAGTCTACAGACGTGTCTGTTGATGATTGGGCATTTTGTATACTATCATCAGCAGGTACCGATTGTGCAGCAGCAATACTTGCAACAGTGGCAACTACTACTGCTGCAAGTAGCATAAAAACATACCGGTTGCTTAAACGATTTACCGGCCGCCATTTACAAACATAAAATTGCACGATTTTAAAATCTTTCTTAATTAATTATTTAAGGTAATGAATCAGGTGGGGTTGGCAAAGTGCCGTCAGCGTTCTTATGTTTAACCGTTGGATTATAATCAATAGCAATAACTGATGTTGCTGTACATGCAGTAATCAATTCAAGATTAGTAGAAGGTGTGCCTTCAAAACATGTACTAATGTTATTGTTGTTGTTATTATTGTTATTATCGGTATCATCTTTTTTATCATCACCACAGTTAACCATGAGTAGCGCTAACACTAACATGCCAGCAAGAGATAGTTTTTTCATTGTTGTTTCTCCTTAGTATAATTTACGTACGATTAATTGGCTTCACAGTAACCACGACGACAAATGCCGCCACCTGAGCAAGCGGTACCATCAGCGCCTGAGCAAGTTGCACAGCTAGTTGAACCGCCAGCATTCTTTTCAAAATAGCAGGCACAGGGTTCGTCAGGAGTATAAGGTGAAATAGGGCCTACCTCAGCAGAGCGTTGCACTGTCATAGCACAACTTGGGACAACGCCAGAAGTAATAGCGGTATCAAGAATATTGGCGCCTTCTAAAGACTGCTCGCCACTTACTACATCAATAAATAACTTAGCTTTTTCATTAGTCGGCTGACCATTGCTACCTACTTGTGCAAGTAAATGTAGCGGTCCCCAAATCTGGTAATGCCCATCACGTACGTTCTTCTTATCTGTCGCTGTAGGAGTTGAGTCAGCATAAAAAGCAAATAGCTGATTTTTTCCTTTAAAAGCTAAAGAATTTAACTTGTCACGTGCTAAATCGTAAACTTCTGCGCCAAGAATACCTATGGCGTTAGGCGAAGTACTGCTACCTACACTATCACGTACTCCACTAGAACCACCTGCATCGAAAGGACCATTATTATCGGTACCAGTTAGCCATTTGCTTGCCGGGAGATCTGAAGCATAAGATACCATTTGTTGGGTGCCTGACTTGTCATTGCGATGGTAAATCAGATTATTATCTGTAAAGCTTTCGACTTCTGCAGCAGCGCCATAGCCAAACAACATATGCACTTGTTCCCAGGTAATCGCTTGTTGGGTGCTCGCCTCAGGAACAACGATGAGCATGGCTTGAATAGGGCCGAAAAAATCGCCAACTGTAGATGGCGGATCGGCATTTAAACAAGTTTTAGCATAAACATCAGAAACACCAATATCAACCGCAACCCCACCGTCTGTAGCAACGGTGCAGGTATTTGTTGGTTTTGCATCATCATCATAAACAGTCAGAGTGCCTGTAAGTTTTACCCCAGAAACTATAGCATTAACACCATCGCACGAGCCCTTCTTGGAATAAACCAAAGTATAGCCTTGATCTTTCATAGGCTTAGTAAGGTTTCCAATAAAATTGCCGATCGCTGATGAACCAGACACATAAATCGGGTTTGGCTGATCTTCACAATTACCAAGATCAGTGGCTAAAACTGGCGATGCGGCGCAAAAACCAGCAGCTAGCACTATAAATGCACTTAATTTCATGTTTCCTCCAAATAAAAGTTGATTTGCTTTATTGGAGGACTATTTAGGCAGAGCTCTGTAACAGTTTTAACACAACCAAGTGACAATTGATAAAATTTACACTTCGACGTTCTTTTCAAGATCGTATAAGCTAACCAGGTGTATTGATTAGATATAAAGTTTTGTAAATTGGCTTTAAAAATCATAGAAATAACCTTTTTACGACACCGTTTTACTGTTCTTGTTCTATTTTTTTTAATAATTTTGTTCTATCTGCTCACGAAAGCGATATCCCACCCCCCTAAGCGTCTCAATATATTCTTGAACCACACCAAGTTTATGTCGCACTCGCATAATGTGCGTATCTACCGTCCTTGTGGTAACTTCAGCATTAATTCCCCAAACATCGGTTAATAGAGTTTCTCTAGATTGTACCCGACCGCGACGTTCAATTAATTTCCAGAGTAATTTAAATTCAAGGGTAGTAAATATTGTTTCTTGTTCATCAATCCACACCCGGTGACCCTGAACATCAACACGCAACCGTCCTAAGGTTATTCTTGGTCCATTAACTATTGAAAATTGTTTACGACGCAATAGCACTCTAAGACGCAAAATTAGTTCACGAATACTATAGGGCTTGGTCACATAATCGTCAGCGCCAAGTTCAAATCCTACTACCCGATCTATCTCTTCACCTTTGGCAGTCGCCATAACGATTGGTATATACTTAGTATTTTCAAGACTTCGTAAACGCCGACAAACCTCAGTGCCGGCAATATCAGGCAACATAATGTCTAAAAGAATAAGATCAGGTACAGGTTCTTGGGTGGCAATTTCAATGCCTTGGGCGCCTGTTAAAGCAGTACGCGGATGAAAACCTTCGTGCTGCAAGCTATACTCTAAAGTACGAACAAGATCTTGTTCATCTTCAATAATTAAAATTGATGGTCCTACCATAGCGCTTATATTTATAAATTATGACTATGGCAATCATGTCACATGCATGTAACATTTTAGTATCGTTTATTATAATGTTATAAACGGTGTCAGCACCCTGACACTTGATAGGCAACAAGATCTAATCGAAAGTATCATATATCAATGTCTGAAACCCGTTATCCGCGAATCTAAAAGGTAGCTAGTATACGGTTTAGTTGCTCCGTTAAATAGCAAGGCAAAGATAAAAGTTGATAACGAGCGTGTTTACCCGTTGGCGTTGATGTATTTACGTGCGTTATACTTGGTGGAGTTGAGTTAAGTCGAATCGCCATTGGCAAATCATGGTCGCTCATGAATTGATGAAGGCTTTTAAGAGTACCCGTGCTTCCAGCTTTTATTTCAATAGGCATAACTGCAGCATTGTGGCTAATAATATAATCGACTTCAGCTTCAGAGCCTCGATACTGACGTTGCCAAAAATATAATGAAGGTTCTTGATTAGAAGGAAATAGTAACCGCAATAGCTGACCTGCTGCTTGTTCAGCGATAGCGCCTGCATTAATAAGTGTAAGATCAGATATATTTTCAATACCAATAAGAGTTAATCCGAGTGCCGTTGTAGCCAACCCAACATCAAGATAAATAAGTTTGAACGCGCGCATATTAGCACCAGCACTTAGCGGTAAACCCTGGGCAATTGACGCAACTACCCGGTGACAAATGCGAGCTAAGCATAGTAAATCAACTGACTTTCGGATAGCTTCTATCCGCTCAAAAGGATCAACGCGGCGATAAGTAAATTTGCAACCTAGTTGATGTGGTATCGAGTCGAGAGTCGCTGTGAGTCGGTGATGGTGAACACGATTGGCATATTTTGCGAAATCATCGCGAATTGTAGCTAGCAAGTCACGGTGAATACTCTCGCAATGCACTATTGAGCGTTCTTGGCGGTAGGTTTCGACAGCAGCAGGCATACCTCCAACAAGTAACCATTCGCGAAATAACTTAAGAGCTTTAGCGTGTAAGCCAATGGGCATAGCGCTACCTGAAAGAATTGTATCTTTGGTAACATTTTCACGCAGCCAACGAACTATTTGCTGTTCATCAAGAGCAATACAAAATTCTTCAAAGCCCATGGGTTCTAGGTGATGATAAGTAACCCGGCCAACCGGCATTGAAAATTGATGATCAGCAAGGGTAAAGTCGAGTAAAGATCCAGCGGCAATTATCGGCAGTGATGCAATCTCTTCAGCAAACCATCGCAGTTTAGCCAGCAAGCTTGGAGCTGCCTGTATTTCATCAAGAAACAGAAGAGTTGATCCGTCAGTCTTAATAGGACGTCTTAATATAGCTTCTAATCGTTGTAGAGTAAGACGTGGATCATTATCAGTGAAACATGAACTAAGTACTGGATCACGTTCAAGATTGGCTTCAACAACATGAGTAAAATGCTTTATTCCCCAATCTTTAATAAGAAACGATTTGCCGACTTGACGAGCTCCACGCACAATAAGCGGCTTTCGTGCAGGATCGCTGAGCCATGAATCAAGAAATCCACTAGATATCCGGAACATAATACAATATAATAGTAATTTGATACGGTTAATACAACATAAAAGCTTCTTAGCTACACTCAGAATGAGTGTGAGCCTGTTACGTTCTGCGCAATAACTTATTTAGAAGTTACCGTATTTTTGGAACTTCTAAATAAATTCTGGCGAAACTTAGATTGTCATTTCGAAAGAAACTTTTTTCTCGCTTGTTTTATTTTTTGCTAACTCTTGATATATCGCCCATATTACTGCTCTTTTTTTAAGTGTCTCATCAGCCTTCCAACTTATATATTTAATATCTTTCTTTACCATATCAAAAACAACTTCTTCGTTAGTCTTTTGCTCTACTGTAAAATCGTCACCCAAATCATATCTATAAAATGGCACGCGCATACAATCAAACGACTTTACTATTGTCGCTTTTTTAGGCTGGTCCATGGCTTTATTACCGGCTAGGCCGGCTTCTGGAGAATATTTTTCTTCCCAATGTTGTTTATCAAGCGTAACCGCCACTTGAACTTCTTGACGACCTTTGTCAGTATCTTCTCTTTTTCTATATTCTTTGATTAATTGTTTTTTTGCTTCAGGCGTA
>JAFGEK010000221.1 GCA_016931625.1 Deltaproteobacteria bacterium
ACTCTCTACGTCATGCCCTCGAAAGAGGGCATCCAGTAAAGCCTAATAAAATCGATCAATTACAGAGATGAGATCAAGAGTCAGATTAACTAGGGGGTGTCCCTAATACGTTAATTCTTATTATTTACATAATTATATTAAAAAAGCGTGTGGATTATCCCGCAGATTTATGATTATTTATTTTGGATTTTTTTGCACCTTTTTTCTCATTGACGTATCTGAAAAAGTGTTGTTATTTAGAGCACATAGATCGTTTGTGAAAAAATAAAAAATTTATTTTACAACACTTGACAGAGGCGATTGCTGCTCTAAAATTATATGTGGGAGTAAAAGAATGAACACGGCTATTGCCTTAAAACGTAACGATTTAGACTACTACATTGCTGAAATAAATCAATACCCATTGCTTTCGCACGATGAAGAAATTGAACTTGCGAATCGCTACCGTAATCATGGTGATGTGGCGTCTGCTCATAAATTAGTCGTATCTAATTTACGCTTCGTAGTAAAAATAGCCCATCAATATCGTGCTTATGGCTTATCCCTGCTTGATTTAATTCAAGAAGGCAACATCGGCTTAATGGTTGCGGTTAAAAAATTTGATCCCAGCAAAGGTTACCGTCTCATTTCATATGCCGTGTGGTGGATTCGCGCTCAAATTCGTTCTTTTATTGTACGTTCTTGGTCGTTGGTAAAACTTGGCACCACTTATGCACAACGTAAACTTTTTTTCTCTCGTAAAGCTTTAGGAGAATATTCTGAAGCTGGTCGTGATGACGACATTCAAATGCAAAAAAATTTAGCTACCGAACTTGGTCTAAAAACTAAAGAAATTGATGAAATGGAATTACGGTTAGCAGCTCGCGATTTCTCACTTGATGCTAATATATCACAAGATAGCCATAACACCTATTTGGATGAACTTTCTTACCAACATCAACTCTCTCAAGAAGATGAATTAGTTGAACAAGAACAAAAACATTTACTTCGTGGTGAAGTTGCTGCTGCAATGGGCAAACTAAACGAAAAAGAACGTTATGTGGTTGAACATCGTATGCTTCAAGACGAACCTCAGACACTACAAGAAATCGGCAATCGATTCAAAGTATCGCGCGAGCGTGTACGTCAACTTGAAAAACGAGTTGTAGATAAACTTCGTAATGCTCTCGCAAAAGCTAATGGCGAAGAAGCCGCTGTTAGTGTAGCATCATAAAATCCGAAGGCTGTTAGTCTTCTTAATCTAATTTGTAATACAGCATATAATAAAAAAAGCCGCTGGTACCTTAAAAAACAGGAACCAGCTGCTTTATTGTCTTAAAGAATCTAAGCTTTAGAAATTGTTCCAAAGATACTGATTGGTTACTTCATGGTGGAACTGAATCTCAGAAGATTTAATTAAAGTACCAAGTTGTTTTGGGCAACGCTCAGCCGCTGCAAGCTTTAATTCAGCATATTTATTTTGAATATCTTCACCTAAAAGCTTTGCTGCAAATGGACTAGACTTAAACATACGAATTGCATCAAATATATTGTCAGGTAGAAAGCGTGTACGTGAACGTTTATCGTTATCGTCTGGTGTATTTTCACCCTCAAAACCAGTACGAATCAATGAATACATCAACATGTATGGATTTGCATCAGGGGCCACTGCTCGCATTTCAATACGTGCCGATCGTTCATTTCCAAGTGGAATACGTACCATAGCACCACGATTTACCGCACTTGCTTTTATTTGATTTGGTGCTTCATAGTGTGGATCAAGGCGGCGATAGGAATTAACGCTTGAGTTGCCAATAAGGCAAATATCATTAGCATGATTTAAAAATCGATCAATAAATTGCCAACCTAATGCTGACAACCCATCTTGGCCATTTTTATCATAGAATAGATTTTTACCATCGCGAGCAATCGACATGTTTGTATGCATACCACTGCCATTGATACCAATCATTGGCTTAGGTAAAAAACTAGCTGTTAAGTCCATTTGTGCAGCTACTTGACGACATAGTAGTTTATAAAGCTGTACTTGGTCGGCGGCAGTAGTAATCTCAGCATATGAGAAATTCATCTCAAATTGGCTTGGTGCAACTTCTGGATGATCTTTCTCATTTTGAAAACCCATGGCTCTTTGAACTTCAGCAGCCTTATCAATAAAAACTCTTAAAAGATCACCCGGTAATGAATGATAATAACCACCAGTTGAAATAAAATCGAATTTACCGGTTTCATGATAACGGCGCTCAGCATCGCGACCTTTGAAAATAAAACCTTCAATTTCAGTTGCAGCATTAGCTACTGTTTTGTCTTTTTCGTAAAGCTCTTTGCTGAGTTGTTTTAAGCGTGAACGAAAATCTGCAGAATAGGGAGAGCTATCACGATTGCAGACCTCACCAAAGAGAATGACTTTGCCAGGACCGAATACATCTGATGGTAACCAATATAACGACGACCAATCTAATAATAAGCGTAAATCACTCTCAGCTTGCTCAGAAAAACCTCGAATCGAAGAGCCATCAAAAGTTAGATTGTCTTGGGACTTAAGCAAAAACTTTTTGTCATAATCAAGCATATGCAAACGACCTTCAAGGTCGGTAAAGCATACGGTAATTGCCTTTATTCGCTTTTCGTCTGCTAGCTGCTTATTATTTTGTTCACGCAGCTTATCAATTGAAACGCGATTTAAACGGTCTTCTTTATTCTTGAGATTCATTTCTTCAAGACGATCATAAGGAATCTCTAAAAAATCACGTAACCCTTTAGTCTCCACTTGCTTTTACTCCTTCAGGCATAAATGCCGTGTCTTATAGATAAAATTCTGTTAATTTATCTCAAAGTTAATGAGAATAACAATAATGTTGACAACAAATACTATAAAATTGTCATAAATACAACAAAGATCATTTTAAATACGATCATTTTATGCCTAGGATATATAGGTACACCCCCTGCTAAACAAAAATTAGCGCGGTAAAATTATTACCGCGCTAATTTAGGCTTATTTCATTGAATTACCGCAATATTAATTTATTTTTGTATAAAAATTATACCATTCTAAATAAAAAACCTGATAATACTGTCCAAATACCTAAACAAATAGCAATAATTCCCAAAGTTCCCTGATATGGAGCAAGTTTTGCAATAGCTTGGTCCATTTTTGCTTGAGCTTGGTCATTTTTAATAAATGTTTTTAAAACACCAATGCCTAATAATAGGCCGAGAGATAGTAATAACACTGCGCTGGCTGTCCAAGTAATCCAAATAATTGGCCAATGAGCCAACCAACCTAAAGTTAAAATAGAAGAAATAACTCTCCAGGCACCCCAAATAGCTGAAATAGCGCCTATCCAACCTTGATATGGCGTTAATTTATTAATCAACTCTTTGGCATCTGGCTTTTTGGCAATAATTAAACTAGCAGCGCCTAATACACCTAAAACGATTAACCACAATCCATTTACGAGACCCATGAACAACCCCTTGTAATTAGAATAAAAAATCGTGGGGGTATCTTAACCAAACAATTCTCAGAGCTCAAGTCCGAGTATTAATATTGCTTAAAATTAAATTTTTGGTAATAGATCTTCAATGTGGTTAATAAATATAGGTTTTAACTCATATAGTTATTAAATTAGGATAATTATTTTTTTTATTTGGTACTAAGTTATATCCGCTCTCGAGAGCCGATTTATTTTGTTCAATTATTTGGGGTTTACTAAACTAGCACACATACACGACAACCTATACACTGCATGGGTTGACTAACCATCGCGGGAAAATATCCTTTAGAATTAATATCTTTACTTGTACATAAAACGCCTTGTGGACATGCACGAATGCAAAGTTCACATCCTTTACAAAGTTCTTTATCTATATCGATTCTGCTCATAACCACTCTCTTATAAAAATCAATTGTAAATGTATCAATTAGTCGATTTATTTAAAAAAATTACTTTTACGCCAAACAGCAATAGCATCTTCTAATAACACTGAGATAGCTGCTGTAAAAGGTACTGCAAAAAGCATACCTACCAATCCAAAAAGTGACCCCCCTACTAATACTACTGATATAATCATTAAGGGGTGAAAACCCACTTTAGCACCAACCAAACGGGGAGTAATAAAATAACTATCAATTGGTACAATCACTGCAAATACACCTAATGCTGCAAATAAAGTTAACCAACTATCATGTGCTAAAAGCACCATTAATACTGATAAGCTAATTCCTAATGCGGAACCAACAAATGGAACCACGTTAAATAAGCCCGCGACTATTCCTATAACAAAACCGTGTTTAACCCCAGCAATTGTGAGTCCTATGGAATAGAGAATAGCTAAAAGGCATGCTACTTGTATTTGCCCACGTATCCATCCACCAACTTTGCTATCCATCAATTGCGCACGTGATATCACATAATCATGAAACCGCGGTGGAATTAATAATAAAGGCTTGAATTTGATGCGATCGAAATCTCGCACAAAATAGAAAAAGAAAAGTGGTACCAATAAGGTACTGATAACCGTGGATACCGAACTACCAATACCACCTAGCAAACCTTTTACTGCTCCTTGTACCCCTGCAATTTCTTTACGTAAAACTCCACTTATCTCAGCCCCACTATATCCCAAAGTATTACGAGCAAAATCTTCTAATTTATGAAAGTAAACAGTCAACCAACCTGGCAATTTTTGTATAGTTTCAATCGCTAAATTTATGAATGCTGGCAATATAATGATCATCAATAGAGATACTATTATAATCAATATACAGACCAATGCAGCTATTGTTAGGGTTCGATTAAAACCACGACGTTCAAATATATCAATAAGAGGATCAAAAATGTATGCAAAAATCATAGCCACGACTGCTGGCATAAGCACAGTCGAAACCACTGAAAACAATCGCCAAAATAATATCAAAACTGCAGTAAAAAGAATAATTTTAGCCAGTAAATAAAGATACCGATGATGTGTATACCAACGTTGCTCAATAGTTGTCTCTTGTCGATCTATATTTGTTTCATTACGCTGTTCGCTTACACTCATGATAGCCATTACCTTTGCCGTGATTTGCCACTTAAATGTATAACGAATATTAGGGAGTATCCCTAGTACCAATATCATTTAAATTAGGTACTATTATAAACGTATTGCTAAAGCTATTCGTTGATACCCTTGCAAATCATTTACTGCCTGTACAACATCAAATTCGCCGGTTGCTTGCAAAATTTGTTGTACAGTTGACCATTGTCCGGCCCCAATTTCAAGTGCCAACAATCCTGGTTTGGCCAAATGCCCTACTGCCTGAACAATTAATCTTTTTATCAAGGCCAGCCCTTCATCTTCGGCAAATAAAGCCAAAGCGGGCTCATAATCACGAACTTCAGGCATTATATTATTTCGCTCTGAATCTGCAATATATGGAAGATTTGCTGCAATTATATTAAAAATTAACTCTTTATCAATTACTGTCAATAAATCACTTTTTAGTAGCTGTAGCTGTGCTAAAACTCCATGTCGAGCTGCATTTTGCCTTGCAACTTCTAAAGCTTTTTCTGAAATATCTACAGCAAATATTTTACTTTCATGAAAATGTTTAGCTAGAGCAATAGCTATTATTCCACTTCCTGTACCAACATCCGCAATTATCGGAGTTGATAACATATTTTTATCTAACCAATCGCGAACCGAATCAATTAGATGTTCCGTTTCAGGTCGCGGGGTTAAGACATCGGGAGTGATAATAAAAGATAAACCATAAAATTCTCTTTCACCTAAGATATATGAAACCGGCTCTCGTGCTGCTCGTCTTTGAACAAATTGACGATATTTTGCACGTTCATTTTCATTTAATGGCTGGTCATAATGAGTATACAGATAAAGACGATTTTTAAATAAAACCGCTGCCAATAAAACTTCCGCATCTAATCTTGGAGATTCAATACCATGTTGTGCAAAATAATTTGTCGTCCAGGCAAGCACCCTGCCAATAGTCCATGGCTCTGATTTCGCCTCGAAATTAACTATGTGCAACTTTCTACCCCATTTGACCACTTTTCAATGCTTCAGTTTGATAATGCGTTCGCAATGCAACAATTATAGATTCAATATCGCCTGCTAAAATTCCGGGTAAATTATGTACTGTAAGACCGATGCGATGATCAGTTAAGCGATCTTGAGGAAAATTATAAGTTCGAATTTTATCTGAACGATCACCGCTTTTAACCATTGCTCTTCTTTCGGCAGCAAGTTTGGCGTCTTGCTCAGATCGTTTTTGTTCTAACATACGAGCACGTAAAATTTTCATTGCCCTTGACTTATTTTTAATTTGACTTTTCTCATCTTGGCAGATAACCACAATACCACTCGGTATATGCGTAATACGTACTGCTGAGTCAGTGGTATTTACTGATTGACCACCTGGACCACCAGAGCGAAAAACATCAATACGTAATTCTTTATCTTGAATATCTACATCAACTTCTTCGGCTTCTGGCATCACTGCTATAGTGACTGCAGAAGTATGTATTCTGCCTTGTGCTTCGGTTTCAGGCACTCGTTGTACACGATGGACACCAGCTTCATATTTTAGATCTGAATATACTTCTTTACCTGATATCATCGCGATTACTTCTTTAAAACCACCTCTTGGACCTTCAGATGATGACATTAATTCTACTAACCAACTTTTCTTTTCAGCATAACGTGCATACATTCGAAATAATTCACCTGCAAACAGTGCCGCTTCATCCCCACCAGTGCCAGAACGAATTTCAAGAATTATATTTTTTTGATCAAGCGGATCCTTTGGTAACAATAATAATTTTAATCGTTCAAACAATTGATCGTGCTTTTCTTCAAGCCTGGCAATATCTTCTTTTGCCATTGCGATTAATTCTGCCTCATTTTCTAAATCAATTAATTCTCGATTATCCTTAATATCACTTTTTATTTTTTTTAGCTCACGATAAACCATTACCACTTCGGCAAGGTCACTGTGTTCTTTACCTATTTCACGTAAACGTTTGGGATCAGCAATTACTTCAGGATCTGAGAGTTTAACGTTTAACTCTTCATAGCGTTGTTCTACCTGCTCTAATTTAAGCATCATCGTAAGAAGACCCTCAATAACGACAGATTTTTTTAAACAGTAAAAAATTTAATATCGCAATTAGGGAGTGTCCCTATGAATAATATTTGCGCAAAACTACCTTGGCATTAACTAATACATGTCAATGCTTCAGTTACTCACTTACAAAATTGCGTCAAAGGAAAAAATGGTTTTGGGTCTAATTTAAAATTAATAAAAAACCCATTAACCTTATGCTATTGAGGTTAACGACCGTATTTTCGCTTAAAGCGTTGCACGCGACCTTCAGTATCAATTAATTTCTGCTTGCCAGTAAAAAAAGGATGACAAGCAGAACAAATATCTACTTTAAAATCACCACGGGTAGAACGTGTTTCAATTACATTTCCGCATGCACATTCAATCCGTGATGCCAGTAGTTCAGGATGAATACCCTCTTTCATAATTCAACCTCTTTTTGCAGATCCCAAAAGAAGAGGCGCTTAATTAAAGGATCTCGAGTATGGTTGTCAAGCTATCACTGTATTATATCACAGTAATTCTATGGTTCGGAGATCAACACTGCGGTACCTGAAGCTACTCGCACCGGCCCTTCTGCTACTTCAGCAACAACTAAATCACCATATTCTAATATTTCTTCACCCCGTAAATGGGTTAACTTAGCTGGACCGCTATCAGCAACAAATACACGCAAATTATCGCCACCAACCTCAATACCAACACGTAATGGTTGCATGCGGAAAGTTGGACCCAAAGCACCTTCACGCTCGGCCTTGGGCACTTGCGAGTGTGGGAAATTCACCGAGACACATGCTTCTTCTATAGCTAAATGGCGCATTTTGCCCATTGCGTCAGTACGATCCCAATCATAAACACGAAAAGTAGTTGCAGAAGGTTGACCAACTTCTAATGTCAACAAACCAGCACCTAAACAATGTAATGTGCCTGCTGGAACGGTAATTATATCCCCAACCCGTGGCATAACTTCATAAAGCCACTTACTAATGGTACCGCCACTAGATGCCTGACGAAGAGTTGCAGCATCTAAACCTGGATAATGACCTAAAAGTAAAAATGCTCCTGCATCAACTTCGGCAATATAAAAAGCTTCGCTTTTGGGTTGACCAAAACCCAATTTTTTACACGCAGCGTCATCAGGATGAACCTGAACCGATAACTTTTGATGCGTATCAATCCATTTCACCATAAAAGGAAATTTGCCTTGCGCCGAACCACCGAAAATACCTGAACGCCAAAGTTCACCTAAACCCTTACCTTCATGCGGTCCATTAGCTACTTGGCTTTCGTTGCCTTCAAGCTCAACCAACTCCCAAGATTCACCAATTTTTTCACTTGGTAAAGTGCGGTTAAATTCTACGGCAAAGCGGTTATGGCCCCAAATGGTTTGCTTATATATGGGCAGAAATCGAATCATGAATCGTAAATAATGTTGATGTCTCGTTGAAGCAAGTAAGATTGCAAATCAAATAAAGAAAAACATCTTGTATGCACAACACTAGAAAAAAAGTTACGTAAAATTAGCCAGTTCATGAAATATTAAATTCTATAAATAAATGCGTTTTGACATCTACTAATTTGCTGCTGAAGCCGCACTTTGCACTTTTTTGCGTTTATTACCACTTTGATTTTCTTCGTTTTCAGGTTTTGAGTCTTTTTTTGTCACATCATTAGAGGAAGCCGAAGCATTTCGCGCCTCTGGAACTAAGCCAAAATGCAAACGCGTACGTTCTTCAATATCGAGCGCAGTATCTTGGTGTTGTTTAAGATACTCTGTAGCTTGTTCACGACCTTGACCAATACGCTCTGATTTATATGAATACCATGAGCCATTTTTATCAATAATCCCAAGATCTGTTGCAATATCAAGAAGATCACCCGTCTTTGAAATACCCTCACCGTATAAAATATCAAACTCATGCTCACGAAATGGTGGTGCAAGCTTATTTTTAACTACTTTAGCGCGAGTACGATTACCCAAAATTTTATCGGCATTCTTAATCGCCCCAGTACGACGAATCTCAATACGAACTGAAGAATAAAATTTGAGGGCATTACCACCAGTAGTAGTTTCAGGATTACCAAACATGACCCCAATTTTCATACGAATTTGATTGATAAAAATCACGCAGGTACGACTTTTGGCAATCACACCAGTTAATTTGCGTAAAGCCTGCGACATTAAACGAGCTTGCAGCCCAACATGCTGGTCACCCATTTCACCTTCAATTTCAACTCGTGGCACCAAAGCAGCTACAGAGTCGATAACTATAATATCAATAGCATTAGAGCGAACCAGCATCTCAACAATCTCTAATGCTTGCTCACCAGTATCTGGTTGAGCAATCAGCATATCATCAGTGCGCACACCTAACTTACGAGCATAAGTAACATCTAAAGCATGTTCAGCATCGATATAACCGGCAACACCACCTTTTTTTTGTGCTTCGGCAATAACATGTAATGCCAATGTAGTTTTGCCACTAGATTCAGGGCCGTAAATTTCAACAACGCGACCACGTGGTATACCACCAATACCAAGAGCGACATCCAGCCCAATTGAACCAGTTGAAATAGTCGGCACATCAGCACAAATAGCCTCACCCTCACCCAGACGCATAATCGCGCCTTTACCAAATTGTTTTTCAATTGAACCCATAGCAAGCTCAATTGCTTTTTCACGATCAAAAGCGCCACTGTTGTTATACTGTTGTGCCATTAATAATTACTCCGTGCGTTTGTATGTTGCTCTTTAGCGCTATCCTTCATAGCCTAAATATAACTACCTGAACAGATGTATCGTACCTCATTTTTAAATTTTATTCTTCTAATTTAACAAATTAAGTACTTTTTTAACCCCAGCAATGATTTAATCTTTATGTGACTATAGGTTAGCTTGTCACCTCATTATTTAATAATGCGGTAGGCAATATTGAAGATTATGAGGGCAACATGCCACTTGATATAAAAACTATACAAAGTGCTGAACAAGCCCATTTACAACAAGAAGCGCAAGCGCGCGAAGAAGCACAAGAACGACTTCAAGAAGCCGCTCGACACCAAGGCAAACAACAGCAATCAGATGAGGACGACACTGAGCCGGAACAAAAATCTGTTAAATATCAGCGTCAACAAGCTAAACAAAGCGGACTCGAACAAGCAACAAACGCAGCTCATAAAGCCCGAGCAGGGTGGCAACACACAACCGGAAGGCAAAATGTAACCAGCAATATTATGGCTGCCGAACAAGCCGAAGAGGCCGGCTTTGATTTTTCGACAACAACAACTAAAATACCATCTGAAAAAAATCAGAGTACCACTACGGCAGATATTACCTTTGGTACAAATGCTACAAAAGATTTTAACGAAGATGTCACTGATGAATTTTTTGAATCTGACCTTAAGCAAAAAGCAAATATTAAAGGGCAAGATGATAAATATGACAACCGAACAAAAACATACAACGCTGCTTCTGTTGACGACTATTTACAATCAGCGAAGCCACTAAATAACACAGAGCAAAATAATTTCATCAAACGCATAAGTGATACGATTTTTATGTTTTCAGATGGACTTGCTTGGTGTTTCAAAGGATTACGTCGTGGACTACATGAAAGCAAAACATCATTAGCTAAAGGTATTGATGTTTTAGGCTCTGGTAATAGCAAAGTGGGGTTTAACCAAATTGGCGCCGGTTTTACGAATTTCTTTTTAAACTTTATCAATCTTGGTATCACTATTTTTGCCACTAGCTGGTATGCCTTCATTAATATTTTCTTAAGTAAACCTGCTCGTAAATTGAAACCTAGTGAAATTGCCTGCCTGCGTTCAGTATTTGCAAACTCAATTAATTATAACGTAATTCGTTTACGCGAAATTGATGCCCCAATTAATGAATCATTGCCCGGTAAAACCTTTGAAAATAATATCTACATTTATATTTCAGCTTTCGATGATGGCATAATTCTGCCACATATCTTAGTAAGTTTAGCAATGCGAATATGGCAATTTCAAGTTGGATGTAGCGACTTTATATTACAAACAATCATCGAACGCTTTAAATATGGTAGTGCTCATGCTTGGGAAGGTGACGTCCCAAGCACACCATTTGCGAAATTATCAATGCAGCAACAGGTATCGCTTATTCAATCGGCACAATTATCTGGATATTTTACTGCTTATGATCCTAATCAAGGCGTATTTCGTATAAATCTAACTAATGACGGAAGTCCTACTGATTTAACTGAATATTTACAAGACGCTACACAATTGTTGCGCACGCGAAAAAAAATCTAATCACCGTAATGGAGTACTAATATTGCTTTTAAAATTAATTAAACCCCATATATTTAAGATAACACTTCTGTGTATCATATCAGTTCTCTATGCAATAGTATTAATAGTAAGTCCCCAGATTTATAAAACTGTTTTTGAATCACTTATTCCAAATTACTCGCAAAGATTACTATTATTTATTCTCGGTGTAAGTTCTCAATAAATACTGGCGAAACATGGGTGTCATCTCGAACGTAGTGAGAGATCTTTTTTATGCTTTTAAATATAAGA
>JAFGEK010000222.1 GCA_016931625.1 Deltaproteobacteria bacterium
AGAGAGTTTTACGTAACTCCTCGTCATTCCTACGAAAGTAGGAATCCAATTCCGATAAAAGTGAAAAATGAGACTAAGAGTCAGCCCCACTGGTTCATGCTGCTTTGAATTTTACAAAGAAGTGCTCAGCAGTAGCTTCACCGTGCTCAAGTTGGTCTGCTAATACACGCAGCGCTAGCACTTCGGCTGCTTTTAGCGCTTCTGCTTTACTGCTACCATAAGCCATCACTCCCGGCAGCTCTATGACCTCACATAGCCAGCGACCATCGGCTTCGCATTCTAATTCAATCGTTAACTCCATCAATTCTAACTTACACCACAATATTAACATTGTCCAAGTCGCCTGCAAAAAATCATATATTTTTTGCCTGCCTCTATGGCCACTACGGTGCAGCTTTTGGGATTTATGATGTGAGTGGACCAATGATCGAAGCATCCCTTGGTTTGGTATATGGCATTTTCTAATTGTTGGCGGTCGTATATCGTCAGGTGTTATGTTTTAAAATACGAGCTTGACACTATTATTTAGCGCTCGTAGAACCAAACATTACAGAAGTAGTGTATCAAGTACGGGGGTAACCATATGTATTTAGACATGCTAAAAAAAATAAGCCTATGTGTTTTGGCCCTTTGTCTCTTTGCTTGTTCAAGTGCAGCAGGGCCAGGGCAATGCCGCGTATTAATCGTGTTACAGGCGACAAAAAGCGTTAATCCTGACCGCACTGGTGAATCTTTGCCAACCGTGGTGCGTTTTTTTCAGCTTAAAGATATTGCCAGCCTAAAAAATGCATCATTTCAAGACATTTGGCAGCGTGAGGCTGAGGTTTTAGGCAAAGATTTAAGTGATGTACATGAAACCACGATTTATCCAGCCGATCGTCAAACGCAAGTAATTCCAATTAAAGATGATGCAGTGTATTTAGCGGCTGGGGCTTTATTTCGTACTCCGCAAGGAAATTATTGGCGAACGTATACTAAACTGCCTCCTTTCGGTACTAAAGATCGTTGTCTAGAAGACGAACCGGGTGGGCCTTATTACTTTCAAGTTGACGGTACGAGAGTTAAAGGTAGTGAAAAACCTATACCGTTAGTAAGGTGAGCTAAAGCGTGGATAGTGTATTTGATACTACACTCGAGCGTGTAATTTGGACAGAGGGGATGCTGGTATCCCCACAGCATTTGCAACAACAAGCTTTATTTAATGAGCGGTGGCTAGCAGCGCGTTTGTATTCAGTGGCGCCCTATAACTGGGGTGTACTGCGAGTCGAAATAGACAGCAACGCTTTAGTTGCCGATCAACTTTCAGTAACTTCTTTTGCTGGGGTGTTTCCTGATGGAACCCCGATTTCTTTTCATAAAGGGCAGCAAGCTACCCCTGCAGCTCGTGAAATTGGGCAAGCTTTTTTAGCGCATCACAAGAAATTGCGAGTTTTTCTTGGTATTGCGCGTGAGCGCGAAGGTATTGCTAATGTGGGCAATGTTGATGACGAACATCAACGTCTACGTTATGCACTTTCTAGTCGTGATGTCGCAGACTTATCAAGCGGACGCGAGTCACGTGTGCTAGTTTCTTATGGTCGTCCCAATATTTTAATTCTTTTTAATGATGAAGCTAATCAAGATTTCGATAGCATTCAAATAGCTGAAATAACCCGTGATGAAGCTAATCAATTAATAATTTCAACTACATATATACCACCATGTTTGCAATTAGGTACATCGTCTATACTGCTTAACGGTTTGCAAAAAATATTGGGACTAGCCATTACCAGACAGCGAGCGCTTGCGGAGACTTGTCGTGAGCGCAGTAGCTCAACCCTTGAATTTCAAGCAAATGATATTACGGCTTTTTTGCAATTGAGCGCGCTTAACTCAATGCTCCCAGTATTGCAGCATTTTATTGATGCGCCGCAAATTTCGCCATGGCAGGCTTATATTTTATTGAGTCAGATAGCAGGTCAATTATCAACGTTTGGTGTTGATACTGATCCAACTACGTTACCGAAATTTTTATTTACCGATCTTGATACTACCTATCAAAAGCTTTTTGAGCGACTCATCCAAATACTTAGTGCTACCGTGATCAAGCGCTACATTTTACTCAATCTCAAACTTTTTCCCAATGGGGTTATGCTTACCGAACTTGAAGATCCGCGCTTGCTAGATTGTGACAATTATATTCTTACCGCTAAAAGCGAGCAGAAAGATACTGCACCAGAAAAACTAGCCATGGATTTGCCTAAGCTCGCCAAAATTGGCAGTAAGACCATGATTAAAAGCATTGTACAGTCAGCTTCAAATGGTGTGCCCATTCAGGTGGCACACCGTGTGCCGCCTGAGGTACCAGTACGTGATGGTGTGACTTATTTTTCGCTAAATACTAAAGATATGGCCTGGAAAGCAGTTTTAAACGAACGTAATCTCGCTATTTTCATGCCACCTCCCTACAATCCCGGCAAGGTCCGCTATGAATTGTTGGGTATTCCCAGTGAGGAGTAATTAAATATGCCACCGCGTTCACAGCCTCCCTCACGATCATCTACTGGTGGTGCAAATCGTGCTGCAGGTGATCGTTCTTCGCCTACTTCAGCATCAGGAAATTCAACTAACGCAAATCGTACGCCTGCATCATCAAGGCGTCCAGCGCCTGGTCGCTTATCAGCAGCAGCAGCGCCTAGGCGGGGCCCATCTAAATATAAACGTGAGTATGAACCTGAACTAGAAGTCGATTTTGGTTTTGATAATGTTAATGAACTAACACGAGGCTGCTTTAATGCCATAATTGCTTTGCGACATTTGGATGAAGCTTCAGCACAAGATCCAGATAGAATACAACGCTATTTCCGCAAACTTGTCAGTAAAATGATTCAAGATGCACCTTTGCTGCGTATACCTCACGAAGACGCGCAAGAGATGGCTTATGCCATTGTTGCTCTTGCTGACGAGGTAGCGCTTAATGGTCCTGCTGCTTTATCGCAATTCTGGATGGCCAATCTTTTACAAATGCATTTTTTTGATGAAAATGCAGCAGGTGAAGGCTTTTTCGAACATTTAGATCAATTACGTGGTGCACGTCGCTATGATATTCTTAAGGTATATTACCTTTGCTTAATGCTCGGCTTTGTTGGTCGTTACGCTATGCACGGTAATGAAGCTGAGCTTAGCGATATTGCTGCTGCAGTACGTGACACCCTTGGACGTGATGGTTTAGGTGAACCAGAAACATTGTCACCGCAAGGTGAGCGCCCAAAAGAAGCGATTATTGAGCGCCCAAAGACTGCAAGATTAATGTGGATACCATTAGGTGCTGTAGCTACAGCAGCGCTGCTATATGTAATTCTTGCTGCAACTATTGCACATCGAGCTGAATCTCTCGTGGAGTTTTTTACAACATTAGTAAAGTAACCGGGGAAGGCTAAAGATAATGTGGCGCTATGTTATTGCCCTTAATGTTTTAGTTCTATTATGGGGCGTTGTTCTTATTTTTGGCCTGCCTTACCCATGGGCAATCATTGGCACTTTAGCAATTGTGGCAGTATTGGTTGCCTTGTTTTTTTGGCAACGTCGTGCAGCTAAAAAGGCCGCTCAAAATATTGAGAAAGACCTCGAACAACAAGCCAAAGCATTTTCAAGTAACGTACGTCCTGATCGCCAAGCTGAAATACTTGAAATGCGGCGTCAATTTCTTAAAGAATTGCAAACGCTTAAAAAGTCTAAATTGGGCGGTGGTGGAATGGCCGCCTTATATTCACTACCGTGGTATATGATTATCGGTCCGCCTGGTGCTGGCAAAAGCACGGCGCTAAGAAACTCTGGTCTTACTTTTTCATCAAAGCGTGGCAATGTACGCGGTATCGGGGGTACGCGTAATTGTGATTGGTGGTTAGCTAATGAAGCGGTAATTTTAGACACTGCAGGTCGTTATGCTGTTGAAGCTGAAGATCGGGACGAGTGGCTTTCATTTATTGATACCTTGCGCAAACATAGGCGACGCAAACCACTCAATGGTCTTATTTTAGCGGTAAGCATCACCGATTTAGCAGGACGCAGCGAAGAAGAAATTGAAGAATTAGTGCGTTGTCTGCGTGAACGTATCGACGAAGTTGTTGAGCGTTTACAAATGATTGTACCAATTTACCTGATGCTTACTAAGTGTGATTTAGTGCCAGGTTTTATGGAAGTTTTTGGTGGTATCCGCAAAGAGGAGCGCGGTCAAATATGGGGAGCAACATTTCCGCTTGAAGGCGATAGGCCTGATCCTGGTCAAATTTTTGACGATTCTTTTAACGAATTAGTTAGTGTGCTGCAACAGCGTACTTACGCTGCTTTAAATAGTGAGCGGCGTATTGATACACGTGCGCTAATGTATCAATTTCCACAGCAGTTCGAGGCACTTGGGCCGTCATTAAATCAACTGATTTCCGGGTTATTTGCTGGCGATGTTTATAGTGAAGCACCAATTTTACGTGGGGTATATTTTACTAGCGGTACGCAAGAAGGACGTCCAGTTGATCTCTTAGCGGCATCGGTTGCTGACGCCTTCGGGGTTAGCGCTTCTGAATCTTCAGCCGAAATGCAGGTAGCCTCAAAGAGCTATTTTTTACGGGATGTATTTGCACGGGTTATGTTTCCCGACAAAGACGTTGCTGTACGTAGTTCACGTGGCAAGCGCGATATGATGCTTGCTCGCGGCACTATGGCGGGTACGGCTTTAGCTAGCGCACTATTGCTTACCTTTTTGCCGCTGGGAGCTTATCGACATAATTCCACAATATTAAATTCTACTGAAGATATTGTGCGATCGGTAAATGAAGGGCGTCAGCGTAATAAGGGTACTATTATACCCCCCGCAGAACTAGAATCATTACGTCGCCGTCTTGAAGATTTAAAACTATGGGAGCAAGAGGCGCCACCCATAGCGATGCGCTATGGTATGTACCAAGGTAACACTATTTTTCCGGCGTTACGCAGGTTTTATATTCAAACCCTGCAGCGCGAGTTATTTGCGCCACTAGTGCTTCATGATGCTAACGAAATGCGGTCATTGCGGCAGGTGTATGATTTTAACACTCGACTTTCTGAAGAAGAATATGGTCGCTATTTTGATAAACTGAAGATGCATTTATTGCTTACTATTCCGCGTGCTGAGAATGAACCAGCAATTGAAGGTGAAACAAAAGAATGGCTAGTTGATAAAGTCAGTAGTCGCTGGGCTGCCGCGTTAGGTGTGCAAGCCGACCAGCCTACCCGAGCTGCGATGGAGGCTAATGTCAGTTTCTATTTAGAATTACTGCAAGCGGATCCTTCGCTGGCTATTGTAAGAGACGGGGGCGCAGTAGCTGATACTCGTACTTTATTAAGTCGCGTACCGTATGAAGAAGCAGTAATCAAACAAATGTTGGCCGATAGTTCAAGTGCCGATCATGAAATTAACATTCGTCGTGTGATGGGGGGGCAAGAAACTCCAATCGTAAGTGATCGTAGCATGAAAGTTCGTTCAATATTTACTCGTTGGGGTTGGGACAATGTTGTTCGTGAACGTATTACCCAGCAAATGACTAAAAGCGATCATTGGGTACTTGGTATTGTTCAAGATGCTAGTTTTGATGCTGAATTATTTTTAGCGCGTCTACGTTCAGCATATTTTAAACAATATATTGAAGAGTGGCGGGTATTTTTAGAGTCACTGCGTATTGGTCAGCCCGCAGATCTTGGTGACTCATTACGTATGTTAACCCAATTAACTCGTGGACAACCACCACCACTACAGCGTTTGATGCAGGTTGTTGATTATAACACACACCTGCCTGAAAAAGACACGGGCGCACTTGGTAAAGCAGGCGCTAAAGTTGGCGGCGGATTTTTAAAAAAGTTTAAAAAGAAGCTAAAGAAAAATGCAGCTGTAGCTGATGATTTAGCCGCTGCGGGTAAGGGTGCGCTTAATAAAAAGAAATACGGTCCAGATGATTTATATACTGCTGAAGATGTAGCAGAAGCTTTTGAAGGTTTTGTTCGTTTTGGCATTGCGCCGAGTGCATCAGCTCCACCACCACCATCTGATACAGGTGCACCAGCAATTATTCCACCAGCCGATCAAAAATTACCATTAGATACTTTTCAAGAAGAAATCGCTTTTTTGCGAGATGCACTACAAGGACATTTAGATAATCCTCAAGATATCACCCCACTTTTAAAACAACTATCTGCAACTCGCGTAACCGTACAGGGAATACTCGGCCAATTAGATAGTAGTTCGGGATGGCGGCCACGCATTGAAGCGTTAACTTGGCCGGTGATTAACAACGTTACGCAAAGCTTAATTGGTATTAAGGCCGATGTTGCGCGCAAATGGTGCAGTGAAGTGGTGTCATTCTATAATCGTAATTTAGCTCAGCGCTTTCCATTGGCAGCTCGCACGGCTGATTCGATGCTTAGTGATGTTGATAGTTTCTTTAAGCCAGGCAGTGGTGTGTTATGGGGGTTTTACAAACGCGAGCTTGCCGGCGATTTGTTACGTTCAGGTAGTAATTTTTCTTTTGATAATCGTTTGGGTGGTATGGTGCGCAAAGCCTACAATGAAAGCTTAGCACGCTATATGCAGCGAGCTTTAAATGCCAGTAATGCTTTATTTAATAGCAACGGGGAATTGCGTATTGAGCTTGATGTAATGATTACCCCCTCACCAGCTTATGGTTTAATGTCATTAGAAGTTGGCGGTGAGTCTTTTGATTATCATGGTGGTCCAGAAGTATGGCATCACATTTCATGGCCGGTTGGTGATATCACTAAAGGTGCTCGTATACGCGTTCGCGCGCGTGGTGGGGTTGAGAGCACTCTTTATTTTAAAGGGGATTGGGGTCTATTTCGTTTAATTCAATCAGGCAGTATTGTTGGACAGGGACGCGGTTCATCATTTGCAGTAAGTTGGACACCTCCACGCACACGTGCTCCTGTTGTTATAGAGTTTCGTCCCTCTCGTAATCAGACAGATTTTTATAAAATTCGCCAACATAATCGCAAGAACGTGGTGATGTTCAAACTCGGAGAATTAGATCCCCCCAGTGCAATTGCCAGAGGTGGTGTTGCGTGCAGCGATAGTGAATAAGGGCTAATGATGATATCGGCAACCTCGGTGATAGATGAATTAACTAATGGGCTTTTTGGTAAACTACCGAGCCATGGTGATTTTGTTCGTATCAATGTCTCCGGGGCAGCATTTGAATTTGCAAAATATATTGAAAATGCCGTTGATGTTTGTCGTCGAGCAAGCTGTGAACAAGAAATTCTAAAGAGTTACTTTCTTTATCGTGCACCAAATTCTGCTACAGCGTTAATTGGTATTCTACAATCTAGTAATGATGCAGTTGGGCGTATTTTTCCGTTATCAGTGTTTACCGCTATTGAAAGCGAAAGTGCAGCAGGAAATTTTGATATTTTACCACTAGCTTTTTCTCCGTTTTTTGAAAGCGCGTTGTTATTGGCTGACGAAGCTGAGCAATTATCTATTGTTGATCTAAAAGAACAAGTTTTGGCTTTGCCTTTTCCAAGTGTTGAAGAGTTTAAAGCTGCCCAAGATCAAGGTGATGCTATTTTGCAAGATACTTCTATCGCTCTTTTTAAAGATTCACCTATTAGGGGTAGCGTTAAAGATTGGGAGGTATTAGCGTTAGCTACAATCGCAGCAGCTTGTGAACAATCATCTGATGTTTCTGATGAAAGTAAAATTGGCATTACATTAGATATACCGTTAATTAGAAACAATGATGAGGTGCTTTGGCTTGGTGTTATTCGGCGATTGTTAGGTGAGCAAATGCACTGTCCTAACATTATCTGGACTCTTCCACGGATATCTCCAAGTATTGGTAGTGTTAAGGTTGAAGTGCCGCCAATTCCAGGTAAGCTACTGGTTAGTTTGGGTGCACCGCCACCTTCAGCCTTAGCTTTTCTTTGCGGTTTATTAGGTGATAGTCCGCGATTATGGCAGGTAAGTTCGAATGATGCTGCTGCTATTGAGCGAGCAAAAGAAACGCTTAGCGCAGAGCAGCTTGCAGTAATAGCAGATCCTGTTTCAACTATTGAATCAGTGGTGTCAGCTTTTGGTGGCTAGCTTTAAGTAGCTAGTTTTAAGTGGCTAAACAGGTGGGATAACCCCTGGTAAAAAAGAGCATAAAACGATGGCACGTACATTTGAACAGATCGTCGAATCGGTAGCTGATTGGTTAAAACCAATATCTGACAGTCAACCTACAGGAGAATCCGCTAAGTTTGATGAAAGTTATGAAGCGCTTCGCGCTGAAGTTATGAAATTAGAATCGCCACGTGGTGAGGTAGTAAGCTGGTCGGCAGTTGTTAATTCGGGCATAGAAATATTGACTAATCGTTCGAAAGACATGTTGATTGCTAGCCATTTAGCCATAGCTTTATATTACGAAAAAGGCTTTTGTGGTTTGGCTGATGGTACTGCATTAATGACAGAAATGGGCAGGCGTTTTTGGCCGGATTTATTTCCGCCGCTTAAACGTATGCGTGCCCGCGTTGGTGCAATTGATTGGTATCTTGATAAAACCAATATAATTTTTGCCCAAATAGATAATCCCAAAGAAACAGATCGTGATGGTCTAAATGAGTTAAAACTCGCCGTCGAAAATTTTCGCACGATGGTTAGTGAGCAGTTCGCTGATCAAGCACCAGCGACACGACCATTGCAAGATACTATTGAAAAGTTAATTTTGACGCTACCGCCTCCACCTAAAAAAGAACCACCACCGCCACTAGCTGCTAATAGTGAACAATTATCAGCCACAAGTACGTCAACGTCAGCAGCTTCAACATCAGTAACCACACCCACTTCTACAGCACCAGCTCTACCAGCTCAAAATGCTCCAAGTAGTGTAAATATTCCCCAAGCTGCCCCAAGTGCCCCAGGCGCTGATTCACTAAGTAATCGTGCGGAATTGGCGAAATTTCTACAAACCTTTGGGCAGTCATTAATTGATACTGGTGACGCATTGCGAAAAATAAATCCCAGTGATGCCACTGCATATCGTGTATTGCGTATTGGCATGTGGTTAGGTGTTTTTGATGCCCCAGCGCTTGGTAGCAATGGTCGTACTATGATTCCGGCATTAAATGCTGATATTCGAACAAAATTCGATCGTCTTTTAGAAGTCGGAAATTATCAAGCTTTGCTAATAGATGTTGAGGCCATGTTACTGCGTAATCGCCTGAATCTTGATTTGTTACGTTATTCAGCCACAGCCATGGCAGCTTTGGGTGAAGCCTATAATGGTGCTCATCGGGTTTGTATTGCTGAATTGAGAAATCTATTAGAGCGTTTACCTTCGCTGCCCAAATTGCCAACAGCAGATGGTTCGTTATTAGCTGATGAGCGTACTAAGATGTGGATAAAAGACGAAATAAACGCAAGTGCTTCAGGGGGGCAGATTGGCGGAGGATCTTCTTGTGCAACTTTACCTGAAGAAGCTATGGCAAATATGAAAAAATTGTTATCTTCTAGCCAAACAGCACAAGCTTTAGCAATATTTGAGCCATTTGTTGCTGGTGCTCAAGATGGGCGTTCAAAAGCACAATTGCGTTTATTACAAGCAGAGTTGTGTCGCAAAGCAGGGGCGGTAAATGTAGCTGCAGCCATCTATGAAGCATTAGATGCAGAGCTATCGATTATGCGTATTGAAAGTTGGGAACCTGAATTGATGGTTAACGCAATTGCTGGGCGTTTAACGTGCTTGCGTTCCCAAAAAAAATCAGAAGAGGTATCAAAAGACGAAAAAACACTATATATGCGTTTAGCACAATTAAGGCCTTCCTTGGCTGTCGAGCTTGGAGCCTAAACTTAAATGGAGGGATTTAAAGAATTTTTCAAAAAAGCAGTTTTGCAAACCGAGAAACGATTCTAGGGGGTATTTAAATGTTGGACTTAAAAGTTCATAAAAGCCGCGTGACGAAAGCCGCGCGCGCCAAAAAATCATGCAAAAGGCTTGCTTACTGCAAGTCGCAGGCAGGATTTTATGAGCACGTGGGCTGCAAGTAGCGGATTTTGTGAAGATCGACGGGAGACATTTAGGGATACCCCCTAAGTGTATGCACATGAGTTCATAAAGATTATACAAAAAACTTAAGGAGTGTATAATGCCGACAGTTGCGCCAAAAGAACGTGTAAATATTGTATATAAACCAGCCACGGGTGATGCTCAGGCTCAAGTAGAATTGCCTTTAAAAATTATGATGATAGGTGATTTTACCGGTAAACCTGATGAAACTCCCGTTGAAGATCGCAAGCCCATAAGTCTTGATAAAGACAATTTTGCTGACGTTATGAAGGGCCAAAATCTTGAAATTACTATTAATGTTGCCGACAAATTAAGCGGTGAAGAAGGCGCTGAAGTGCCGGTAAGTCTTAAATTTTCTAGCCTTAAAGATTTTGAACCTGAGGGTATTGTTAATCAAGTTCCACAATTACGAAAACTTTTAGAGCTGCGCAAAGCACTAACTGCATTAAAGGGACCATTGGGCAATTTCCCAACCTTTAAGAAACGTATTCAAGCGATTTTAGGTGATGAAAAATCGCGTGAAAGTTTAAAGAATGAGTTGGGTATAACCGATGGTGATGCTGGCGCGTCAACCTAAATCTGACGCTTAGTTAAGTATTGAGGGAACTTAAAGAAAATCCTAACGATTAGGAGATTATCATGACTGATCAAGAAGCCGCAGTTGCCCAAAGTGCCGAAGAAACTGCGGGTGCCGAAGTTTCGTTATTAGATGAGATTTTAAAAGAGACCAAATTCAAACCGCAAGATGAAGCTTACGGTATCGCTAAGCAGGGTGTGCAAGCTTTTATTACCGAAATGCTTAAACCAACCCGTGCTGACACTAAAGTTGATCGCGCTACCATTGATGCGATGATTGCTGAGCTTGATGGCCGTATTAGTGTTCAACTCAACGAAATCTTGCACCATGAAGATTTTCAAAAACTTGAGTCATCTTGGCGTACTTTAAAATTCATGGTCGAGCGCATTGATTTTCGCGAGAATATTAAACTCGACTTAATGAATGTTTCAAAAGAAGATTTGGCTTCAGATCTTGATGACGCGCCTGATCTTACGCGCAGTGGTCTCTATAGGTTGGCCTATTCAAATGAATATGGCCAATTTGGTGGTCAACCATACGGTGTGCTGTGCGCCAATTATGATTTTGGCCCCAGTGCTCCTGAGATGCGTCTGTTAACCCAGATGGCAGCAGTTGCGGCAGTAGCGCATGCGCCATTGATTACTAATGCCGCACCGTCATTTTTTGGCAATGAAACCTTTGAGCCATTGCCCAGGCTTAAAGATATTAAAGCGATGCTTGAAGGGCCACAATTTACCAAGTGGCACGCATTTAGAGAAAGTCCTGATGCTTGCTATGTTGGTATGTGTATGCCGCGCTTTTTATTACGTTTGCCCTGGGGTGGTGATGACAACCCAGTGAAAGCGTTTAATTTTAGCGAAAACGTAGTTGGTCATCATAATCGATATTTATGGGGCCATGCTTCTGCTGCTTTAGTTTCGCGAATATCTGATTCATTTGCGCAGTATCGTTGGTGCCCCAACATTATCGGCCCACAATCTGGTGGTACGGTACCAAATTTGCCATTGCATCATTTTGATTCGATGGGTGAAATTCAAACAAAAGTACCAACTGAAATTATGCTTACTGAACGACGTGAGTTTGAACTTTCAGAAGAGGGCTTTATTGCATTAACCTTCCGCAAAGACTCAGACAATGCTTGTTTCTTCTCAGCAAATTCGGCGCAGAAACCTAAGTTTTTCGGTAACACCGACGAAGGTAAAGCAGCAGAGACCAATTATCGCCTTGGTACTCAGTTGCCTTATATGTTCGTCATCACTCGTTTAGCGCATTATATTAAAGTTATGCAACGTGAGCAGATTGGTAGCTGGAAAGAGCGCCAAGATCTCGAACGCGAACTTAATCAATGGATGAGTGGTTTAGTATCCGATATGGAAAATCCGGCGCCAGTCGTTCGTTCGCGTAGACCATTGCGTAAAGCAGCAATTCATGTTGAAGATGTTGCTGGTCAACCAGGTTGGTACACATGTAAGATCGAAGTGCAACCACATATTAAATATATGGGCGCTTCATTTACTCTGTCTTTGGTTGGTCGTCTCGACAAGTAAGAAACAATATCCCTAAAGGTGGCAAGGTCAGCCGTACAGAGTGCGGCCGACCATGCCAGGGGATTTTATCTGCAGTTACCTGGCCAAGATTACCCACACCACTTCCTGAGAATTCTTTAGCGTCACTATTTAATAATTCTTTCCAGACGCCTCCAACTGGTACACCAACTCGATAATTCTCTCGCATTGCTGGGGTAAAATTGCAGGCAATAAGTACAGGGGGAGTGTTGTTATTACCGTAGCGCATAAAAAAGACCACACTAGAAGCAGCGTCACCCGCATCAACCCATTCAAAACCACGAGGTTCAACATCGTTTTGGTATAATGCCGGAGTATTGCGATAGAGGTTATTTAGGGCAGCAATATAACGACCCATACCACCGTGCTCATCGGGATGTTCAAGATGCCAGTCTAATGAATTTTCATGATCCCATTCATTCCAGGATGCAAATTCTGATCCCATGAATAAAAGTTTTTTGCCAGGCTGGGCAAACATATAGCCATAAAGTAGGCGTAAATTTGCGAATTTTTGCCAGCGATCACCGGGCATTTTGTTTAACAGTGAACCTTTGCCGTGCACCACTTCATCGTGACTTAGTGGTAACATGTAGTTTTCGGTGAAGGCATATAACATTCTAAAAGTAATTTGGTTTTGATGATATTGACGATAGATGGGATCACGCTCGAAATATTTAAGGGTATCATGCATCCAGCCCATGTCCCATTTATAACCAAAACCTAAACCACCAACGCTGGTAGGACGAGAAACTGCTGGCCAGGCAGTTGATTCTTCAGCGATAGTATGAACATCGGGATAATAGTGATAAATAACTTCGTTAAGCCGTCTTAAAAAATGAACAGCTTCAGTATTTTCGCGCCCGCCCCATTCGTTTGGCACCCATTCACCTTCACGCCGTGAATAATCACGATAGAGCATTGAAGCGACGCCATCAACACGTAAGCCATCGACATGATATTTATCGAGCCAAAATGCTGCAGATGATAATAAAAAACTCTGAACCTCATGCCGACCATAATTAAAAATATAACTCTTCCAATCGGGATGAAATCCGCGCCTGGGGTCGGCGTGCTCATATAAATGTGTACCGTCAAAAAAACCTAAGGCATATTCGTCAGTAGGAAAATGCGCTGGAACCCAATCAAGAATCACACCTATATCATTTTGGTGTAGATAATCGATTAGATACATAAAATCTTGAGGAGTACCGTAGCGAGAGGTTGGCGCAAAGTAACCTGATACTTGATAGCCCCAAGAGCCATAAAAAGGATGCTCACAAATAGGCATAAATTCAATGTGAGTGAAACCAAGTTTTTTTACATGTTCTGCCAAGAGAGGAGCTAGTTCACGGCAACCCAAAGGGCGATTACCTTCTTCGGGTACTCGCATCCATGAGCCCATATGACATTCATAAACAGAAACAGGCGAATCTAAAGCAATACAGTGACGCCTTTTTAAAAGCCAATTGGCGTCATTCCAAGAAAAGTTAAGGTCTTTGACAATTGAAGCGGTTTTAGGAGGAGTTTCATGCCAAAATCCGATAGGGTCACTTTTATCAATTTGATAATTGTCATGTCGTGAACGAATATGAAATTTATACATCGTTCCATCGCCTAATTTGGGGATAAAAAGTTCCCATATACCAGACGAAGCACGAGGGATTAATTGATGACTGGTTCGGTTCCAACCATTAAAGTCACCAATAATTGACACAGTTTCAGCGTTGGGGGCCCAAACTGCAAAGGCAGTACCGATTTGACCATCGACTTCTTTGATATGTGCACCAAGCTTTTCGTAAATACGTATGTGGGTGCCTTCGTTAAAAAGATAAATATCTTCGTCAGTAAGGTGAGTTAGAACGGCCATAAAGGCTACATCCTCCGAATTTTACGCATGCGCTAATTTTTTGCAGCGTATATTTTTTAAATCACCCCCTTAATTATGTCTCGTAGAGTAAATTGGGGGGTAAGGTAAAGCCATTTATACTAAAAACCATATAATATAGACACGACTACGAATAAACTCACTTAAAATTCCCAATTCTCTGTCTCCTGTTCTTTAAATCTTCATTATTATGTGATGACCGACTGTTTATCTTTATAAGTAAGGCAAATTTGAACTGGGCATTTAAATAACAGAGAATTGGGGACGGAGAATGAAAGGCGATGATATAGCTAAAGTAAAAAAGTGCAAAGTAAAAAGTGCCAGACACCTGCCCAAACAGCACTATAGAGTGGAAACAATTGAGTACTTCGGTTGACAATCATAACGGTGCCAGGTACGGCATATTTCAAAGTAGCATCATTTTTTGGAGACAATTAAGTGAAAGCGCAATTTAGTCCTGATTTTTCGAAAAACAATGGGTTAATTACAGCGATAGCTGTTGATGCTAAGACCAATGAAATCCTTATGGTTGCCGGTATGAATGAAGAAGCGTTTGCTTTAACGCTTAGTACCGGTAAAGTGCATTATTTTTCACGTACTCGTAACAAATTATGGAAAAAGGGTGAAGAAAGCGGCAACATGCAAGAGCTGATAGAGATGCGTGTTGATTGTGATATTGATGCTGTTGTTTTACGTATTCATCAGCAAGGGCCAGCTTGCCATGAAGGATATCGTAGCTGTTTTTACCGCACTGTAAAAGAAGATGGTTCACTAAAGATAGTAGGCGAACGTCTTAAGACACCAGAAGAGATGTACGGTAAAAAGTCCAAGTAATACCGGTAGGAGTTATAGGAGTTAAGGGTGACAGTAATAAAGTTAGGAATTCCAAAAGGAAGTCTACAAGAAGCCACAGTTAAGCTATTTGAAAAAGCCGGGTATAATATTTCGGTATCAAGTCGCAGCTATTTCCCGTCTATTGATGATGATGAAATAGAATGCATGCTTATTCGCTCTCAAGAAATGGCGCGCTATGTTGAACATGGTTTACTTGATGCAGCGATTACGGGGCTTGATTGGATCCTAAAGCGTGATGTTGAGCGTGTATGCGAGCTAGTATATTCAAAACAATTGTGTAGGCCGGTACGATGGGTTGTTGCGGTGCCTAATAATTCGTCAATTAATACGGTTGCAGATTTAGCCGGCAAACGTATTGCTACTGAAGCCATAGAATTGACGCAACAATTTCTTGAAGAACAAGGAATAGAAGCTGAAGTTGAGTTTTCATGGGGAGCAACTGAGGTTAAACCACCCTATTTAGCAGATGCAATTGTTGAAGTTACCGAAACCGGCAGTTCTCTAAAAGCTAATAATTTACGTATAATTCATGAAATAATGCAGTCTAACACGCAGCTAATAGCTAACAAACAAGCGTGGCAGGATGAACGCAAGCAGAAAAAAATCAAACGCCTCGCGCTGCTATTGCAAGCCGCACTTGCAGCGCGCGGTAAAGTTGGCCTTATGCTAAATGTACATGAAAGTTCATTAACAACAGTTGAAAATTTATTGCCATCACTTAAGAGCCCTACAGTTTCTAAACTGCAAACTGAAGGTTGGTATGCGATTAATACTATTGTTGATGAGGATATCGTACGTGATATTATCCCCCAGCTGAAAGAAGCTGGGGCTGAAGGTATTGTTGAGTTTCCTTTAAATAAAATTGTTGAATAAAAAGTTATTACTTTTCATCTGTTAACAATTTTGTCTTGATTTCGTTTATAGGGGGTTACCCCCTAGATAGCTAGGCTTGACGAGTGTAAAAATAGACCTATTTTTATCCAGTGGAGATATTAACAAGCTATTTACTTGTTAATATGTTTAGCTTTTTAATGAGTGCTTGAGCGACTATGGCATCACAGACAAATATACACGGTCGTACAGAGGACCTTTATGACACTCTTGGAGTGTCACGAGGCGCTACCACTGCTGAAATAAAACGCGCCTATCGCAAATTAGCTCGCAAATATCATCCTGATGTCAATCACGGCCAACCTCATAATACCGAAAGGTTTAAAAGCATTTCTTCTGCTTATGAAGTGTTGTCAAATCCTGAAAAGAGAAAACTTTACGACGAATTTGGTGATATGGCTTTGCATGGCAATTTCGATCCAGAAAAGGCGCGAGCATATAAAAACTGGCAAAGCGCAGGCTCGGGTTCGCCTTTTTCGGGATTTGGGGGAAACGGATTTAGTAATGTTAGTGATGTCGATTTAAGTGACCTTTTAGGTGATTTATTTGGGCAGCATACGCGAGGAGGTCGTCGAGGTAATCGCTGGCGAGGCGCAAGTCGCGGCGCTGATATCACGGCAACAGTTGAAATAGATTTGCCTGCTGCCATTAATGGCACTGAAGTTACATTGAATATTGCTGGTGTGGATGGGGCTAATTATCGAGAGGTAACCGTAAGAATTCCCCCAGGGGCGGATAATGGTTCGCGTTTGCGTGTACCAGGCCGTGGCCATCCTGGTGTTGGCGGCGCTCCAGCGGGTGACGTAATTATTGAAACCAAGGTGCGTCCGCATCCCTATTTTCGTCGCGATGGTTTAGATTTATTTTTAAATTTACCAATTACATTAGATGAAGCCTACAATGGCGCATTGGTAGATGTACCTACTCCTGGTGGTTCAGTGTCATTACGAATATCACCACATTCACAGTCTGGTAAGCGTTTGCGCTTAAGGGGTAAAGGCATTAAGCGAGGCAATAAATTTGGAGATTTATACGTAGATCTTGTTATTACTTTGCCAGAATCTCACAATAAAGAACTCGCCCAAGCATTAAAAGCAGCGCAAGTGCTATATGATAAGCCGCTAAGAGCAGATATTTATTTATAATTATATTCATTACTTATTAAAGGTATCTCGTGAATATTGCTTAAAAATATGCTAAAATTAATACTAGAGAGTAATAAACGGTATGCTCAAACCAATAGCCAGCTCTAGTAAGTGTGGCTGCCCATCAATCGCTGTAACGACATGTTTTGTAAATAATAAATTACAAATA
>JAFGEK010000223.1 GCA_016931625.1 Deltaproteobacteria bacterium
ATCCCGCAATAATTTTAAAAAAACTATAATTTATACTGGTGTATTTAAAATACTAATTAATTGTAAAAATAGCCCGCCTAAACTCGTTAACAAAACAAACACTAATATTAGTTTAATAGTTAAATATGCTAAACTTAATAAAGGCGCTAAAATTGCCCAAATGATACCATGTTGTTGACGTCGGTTTTTCAATTCTTGCATTAGTATATCGCGGTCTTTAGCAATGTAAATTTTAATAGCTTCAATATTGCGTATGCCTAATTGTACTAAAAATAACCGCGCCTTTTGCCACCAACCGGCTTTAATACTCAGCCAAATTATAGTCGTGATAACAGCAAGCACCGCTGGCCATATTGCCAAATAAATAATGGTAAATATCGTGATGATAATTGCTGCAAAAGTGATAATCAGTCTGCGCTGCAAAGTTATCAGCCATTTAATTGAAATTAAGCCTGCAGCGCAACTAAGCAGCGCAAATATGAATAATGCCGCCAGTATTCGCAAAAAAGTTAGCCAGGTTGAAGAAATATATGAAAAATCAACAAATACTGATTCTGTTGCGCCTATCCAATAGCGTTGATAATTAAGCATTTTACCGGTTTTGGGTAAATCAATACGTACCGAAACTGCACCGGCAGCATCACCACCAGCTTGTATAGTATCACGTCTAGTTAATCTTCCTTGTGATGGTGCCATTGGCATCCTTTGTGTTGGTGCTTGCATTTGATTAATATCATCTATTTCATTATTCATGCTGCCATATAAACTTGAATAATCTTCATCGACATTGGCGGTTAAACCTTGCATTGCTGAATACCACGAGCCATTGCCAACAAAATTTTGGGTTTTTACCGCACCACGTATCCGCGAATTTACATAACGCGATGGTACATGTATCTTCCATCGTACTGCGGCAAGTGGCACCGATAACCGCGGTAATTCAAAGCGCTGTGAGCCAAACATACCAAGTTTATTTATTGGTGATTCATATACTATTTGTAAGTTAATCGGACGCAAACCATCTGCTTCTTGTGGTGACCTAATTAGCGGCAATAACAATTTACCATTGGCATCGCGGCTTGGCTTGATTGGTTCTCCTTCTAAAAATGCGCTGCGTACATTGATTTCATTGCTAATCTCTAATGCCAAATATTGTTGCAGATTATTACGCAGTGAAAAACGCAAGTCGGTCATCATACGTCCATCGCCAGTAAGCACACTTTCAGCTCTAACCTGATCAACACCACCAGCGGCAAGAGATTTTTCGGGATAACGTCCGATTTTAGCAATACTGTTCTTGCTTTCACTTTTTTCATATTGAAAAGCGCGCACTATTGGAGTAACGGCACTATTGATTAATTCATATGGTAATTCGCGCACATCGATAGAGCGAAGATTTTTTGCATCAATATTTTCTATTGATAATTTCCCTGGTACTTCTATGGCGACGAAACCACTATCTCGCTCAACATCTATCAAACGTGGAATATTAATAGGCACCAAAGTTGCATCTGCAGACAATGCATGTACCAAACGCAAAGAAATTTCGTAATTTTGCTTTATCGCAAATGCCGTTTCACCTTCTAAAATACGGGTATGATCTTTTTCTGAAATAGTATACTGAAAAGCTCCTTCACCGTCAGCCTTAACTAAATCAAAACCAGTAGGCAATTGGATACGAAAATGTTTTTGTGATGCATATAGTATTGTTAGTCTTAATACTGAAAAAAGTTCGACGGTATCATCACCGAATGAAAACAGATTTTGGGTTTCACCATATACCTTAGCTTCACGTTCTTCAGCAATAGCTTCGATATCGTGAAAGCCAACAATATGTATTTCACTTAGCGAGCCTAACACTGCCCGTAGTTCAGTCCCGCCATTTAATGGCCTAACATCATTAGTCATTGCCCCATCGACTCGCGGCGATAAGTTAGCGCTTGGGAAAAAACAAGTAAATTCGGCGGCAGGACTTGATACGATATTAAAACGATATTCAATAGAACCACGTGGGCCTGAAGGTGGAATTAAAATGTCCGCCTCAACCGTTATAGCTCCACGTTCATTAGTGACCCATTCCCAACCATGGCCATTAAAATTAAGCGCTAATTCACGGTGATTATTGCGTGCTGAAAGCAAAATAACATTACTATCAATTATTGGGACATGTTTTGGCAACGAGGTATCATCAAGCTGTGCACGTAAACTTATATGTAAGTGCAAACCTTCTGCAGAAGCACGACCCTTATAATTAGTCTCGCCAATAATTACCTTACCTAATTTAGTGTCTTGGTTTGCACGTAAACTTTGGCGTTTTTCATAAAATACTGACCATTGCGAAAATGGCATGGTAATTTCTTGGGCTGATGCACCAATAGTAACCAAAGACATCAATATTACCGCTGTAGCATTAGCTAATAAGCGTCGCGCACGAAAATGCACTATGCCAAGTAATACAAATAACACTAACCCTAAAAACATGGGGAACAGCATTACTATACCAAATATAATAGAAACTACCGCTAATTTAACTATAGTACGCAATTGTACCAAGATTGACCATTTTGCTATTGGGGGTTCTTGTGTCTTTAAAAATGCTCGCGTCTTATTAAAATAAACTTCTAGCAAAACAAAAAGCATTGCTGCATTTAAACCCCAAAGCATCAGGCGGTGTATACCTAAAATATAATATGCTAAGAAAAACCATATAATAGTCTGCGCAATAAAAAGGATAAAAGTAAAAGAATGTAACATTTGAGTTATGGGCTGATGACGTATTTTATTAATTAGCCATAATCCAAAAATTAAAAAGCACAAAAAAGCGATGATACGCATTGGTATTGCTAACCAACTCGCACTATAAACAAATGCGAGATCAGCGGATTTTGTACCTAATAATACTCTACTAAAACGATAACGTTTGCCTACAAGTGGAAAAGAAGCTAACGCCTCAGTGATCTGTTTCTTTTGTTCGCTGGCAAATATTGCTTTGCGTGAATGTAAAATATTTTTATACGATTCGCCTGCCCAAGCCTGCTTCCCCCGAAAAGCTACTCTAAAAAACTGCTTTACTCTATCAATCAAGCTATATCTAACCTCACTTAATTGTTTAAGATTAGTGTCAATAGACAATATTTCATAATCTTCTGGGAAAAAGTAATGCCAAGACATTGCCATTACCGGTAAATCAAGAATTGGCAAGCTTGTTGTTTGCTTACCAATTATATTTAATCGACCACGATCAAGCTTATACGCAAGCTCAATCACGAAACTGCTTTCTTTAATTGTAGTGTTGCGCTGCGGAATAGTAAGTCTTTGCCCAAATTCTAAGCGTTCGCCTTGGGCGCCAATATTTTTATTTAATGCAATAATATCATTGACCCGGTTATAGTCATTAAAATAGCGCATTGCTATGCCACCAATAGTATCCCCGGCTTTAACACGATAATAACGATACTCGTCTTTTTTAGTACTCTCTGACTGACGTAATGGCATAAGCAAAATCTCTGGCCCATTAGCTGGTTTTGAAACTGCCGGATGAAATGGTGTCCCATCAATTAGGGCATGCGTTAAAGTAGCATTTGCTGGCATATTTATCGCAAGATATTGGCGTGTGTTGTTGCGAACTGACAAACGAAGTTTGGTAATTTCAATACCCTGCTCTACCACTACGGTTGCTGCTTCTAAATTGTCGATTACTGCATCGGTTAAGGCCACTTCAGCATTACGTTTGGTAGCAAGAACTAATTTGGGTATTGCTTTACCATCATATTGATAGCCAAATAATAATGGTTTTTGGGTTAAATCAACTAAGTCACTTGGTAATTCTCGCGTACCAATCTCATTTAAACCATCATGCCGCTCTACAGTAATTTCCATGCCGGTGCGCCCGGCAATGGCAACAAAACCTTCTCGTAATTTTGCTTCTAACGGGCGCAGCAATAAAAATTCACTTTTGTTGTCAGCATGCGGCATTTGCGTTTGCACGGTAAACTTAACATCACTATCAACTAGATAACGTAACAATACGATAAGTTTACGTTTAGTGTCAGAAGTTCTTTCGGTGGTCCATTGCAGAACCGCATCACCAATAACATGTGATACTTCTAATTTGGGTGGCAATTCAATTTCTATTCGCGAAGTCTCACCAGCTAATAAATGATAAGCAAGTACGGTTTCACTGCGCAAAACATCCTCGCGTACTGATGCTAACACATAAGAACGTACTTCCATTTCACGAGTTTGTACGCCGTGTGATAAGCGTCGCTGCCAGCTTAAACTCAAAAAACTTGTGCTGCTTAAAGCAATTTCTAAGTGTGTTCCTTGACCGCGACGAGTTTGGCTTTGAATTACGCCAGATTGAACTACTACATCAAGATCACTCTCAGGCAAATCAAGACTTACTTTGGTGATTGGTGCTCGGGGTAAAGGTAAATTAATCGACCGACTAAAACGATCATGTTGCTGACCATGAATAAAACGTAAATCAACTTTATAACGACCAGAGCGAGTAATTAATACCGCATACCCTTCATGGTTTTTGGTCGCAACTGCCCTTTGACCATTAAGCATTACATCGGCTAGTGACGCTGATGCTCCTATCATAGTCACTGATAGAGGCTCATTACCGACGATTGCTTCAAGCTCTACGGTCAAGTGACCGCTAAGTACTCCGCGTGAGAAACTCGCACTTAAATTACGCTTAATAATTGCAGCACTAGCTTTAGGCTCAGTTTGTTTTGCAAGCCGTGCAATTTCTTCTTGTAGTGATATCCAATCATTAAGGGGTAGGCGAATATTGCCAGAATCAGCTGATGCAAAGGTGCAAAAGGTAATAAATCCTAAATAGATAGATAGGCACTTATACATATCGCTCCTCCGTGATTGGAGAAGCATTCTAAAAGAAAACTAGGGGTAGATGATACGATGAATTGCGTTGTAAAAAAAATTTTACAAAAAAGTTTAGCGTTTGGAGAATTGGAAACGCTTACGAGCACCAGGACGGCCATATTTTTTACGTTCAACCGCACGTGGGTCGCGGGTAACAAAACCGGCTTTTTTGAGTTGCGAACGATAATCAGGGCTCATATCGATAAGTGCTCTGGTCAGCCCATGTCGAATAGCGCCAGCTTGACCTGATAAACCGCCACCATCGACTCTGACGATAACGTCTACTTTGCCACGTTGATCAACGATCTCAAGGGGTTGCATTAAAATCATCTTTAACGTGCCACGACCAAAATAATCATCAACCGGGCGATCGTTAACCGTTATTTCGCCAGAACCTGTTTTGAGGCGTACACGCGCGGTTGCTTCTTTACGTCGGCCAGTGCCGTACCAAATTTCTGCCTGAGCTGCCATCTTCGCCGCTGACCTTTCTTTTCTTTACTTTACGTTATAATGGCATTACTTCGGGTAGCTGCGCCTTATGCGGGTGCTCACCCTCACCATAAACTTTTAATTTTTTAAGCATAGCGCGACCTAACGTACCACGGGGCAACATACCTTTGACTGCTGCCTCAATGATTCGTTCAGGGTGTTTCGCGCGTACTGTCGATGCAGAAGCACTATTTAAGTGACCCTGCCAACCGGTATGATGATAATACATTTTGTCATTTTCTTTATTGCCAGTTAGCTTAACTTTGCTGGCATTAACGACAATAACAAAATCGCCGGTATCTGTATGCGGAGTATACTCAACTTTATGCTTGCCACGAAGAACCGAGGCAATTTTAGTAGCCATACGGCCAAGCACTTTGCCATCGGCATCAACCACAAACCATTTTCGTTTTACTTCGTTCTTTTTTGCACTTACCGTCTTCATGGCTCTTTTAAAAACCTCAGGGTTTACTAATATCGCAGAGCTAAAAATCGCCTTCTTAATGGCGCTGGCAAAACCTAATTTAACGCGATACGACGCCATAAGAAACCAAACCAAGCCCGGCCTTTTAGCTAAATCTACCCTATCTTGTCAAGCTACCTTAAAGAACTACATACAAACTTCATAAATTCTCATGATCTTCAGTAAAAAACTTATAGCCTACCAAAGACTTAATACTTATGGCAGGTCCATATATGTATGTCCATAAATGTATGTATTGACTAAAGTGACCACCGTAGCTACTATTATAGAATGAAATCTGGAATGCGCGCTGTAGGTATTAAACAACTTAAAACACATTTAAGTCGTTATATCGATTTTGTTCGCAAAGGCGAAATTGTGCTAGTAACAGATCGTGATGAAATCGTTGCCGAGATCCGTATACCTTCACAACCAACTTTAGATAAAACATCACGCTGGTTTTATGCCTTACAAGAAGAAGCACGCCAAGGTTCTATACATTTAGCTAAGCGCAAGCATACTATTCTTACTGGTCCACCTTCTTTATCTCAATCGATAGAGAATAATTTGCAAAGCATTTTAAATCAAACTCGCACTGATAGATACTGATGCCAACCTATTTTGACTCGAGCGTAGTTATTTCGCTTATTGCCAATGATACATATTCACAAAAAGCTTTTGAACTGTGGCACAATGAATATAATCGTGTATCTTCAAATTTATTAGTAATCGAGTGTTATACAGTTTTACGAAGACTTACTGAAATGCATTCTATGCAATCAACTATCTTTTTTACTCGCTTAAACGAAATTATCGAAGAAATATCTTTAAAAGATGTAGATAACGACATAATTGAAATAGTTAAGCAAACTCCAGAATTATCTGATTGCCATTCTCTCGATACTGTTCATGTTGCTACAGCTCAATATTTTGCATCCTTCTCTGATGAACCTTTTTATTTAGCAACATTTGATGAACGCATGCTAAAAGCTGCGACTGCTGTTGGCTTACAAACTGTTTAAATAAATGGCAACAACTTAGGTAAAATTCTAATTATTTCGCCAGTGCTCCCTTTGAATGATGCCAGCTAATGCAATGATGTAGTTAAGCCAAAGGTTTTTTATTTTAATTTTGCATAAAATTGTCACACCATCACTTAGCAATTGTTTTAATTTTTTTACCAAGTCGTTTCATCGCTGTGATTAAGGTGCCAGGCACTCCCGATTACGATTACTATTCGATAATGGCAGAATCTACCGATCCAAGTTCTCTTGATTCTTGTTATTTGACCGCAGGGGATGTTACTGCTGCTCAATATGTGTATCCAGAATAACCGCTGTTGCTATTATCTAGTGCTCTGGCATTAGTGCCAAAAACCATTTTAGCCTGGTAGTCCTGATCATCATTATTTTTTGCTTTCAGCTATGAATGTGGCGTAATGGCCACAATGGTGATCTCTTGCATATCAGGTCCGTCTCCGGGATAACTGAAGCGGTTCACAATTTACGCATAGCGTTAAATCGAAATTTGACTTGTCCTTGAAGGACAGCTACCCTAATTGATACTTTTTTGCAGTATTAACAAATGCAACCTTCCAATTGAGCAGCTATGTGAGGAGTTTATTATGCTTTATAGTGTAAAGAAAACTTTCGCAGATCGCTTCAATTTATCAGTAGTTTATTTTTTTATTATTAATCTTCTTCTCCTTAGTATTACAAGCTGTGGTGAAGATGATAAAAAAGACAAAATCGTTTTTGGTCAAGCCGTATCGCAATCTGGTTTTTTAAAATTAGTTGCAGATTCAACCTCTACTCCAATTTATGAAATGTGGATTGAAGAGGTGAATGATGCTGGTGGTATTTATATTAAAGAATATGATAAAAAATTACCATTAGAGTTAAAAAGATATGACGATGAAAGTGATACCTCTAAAATGTTAACTTTCCTTGAAAAACTTATTATCGAAGATAAGGTTGATCTAATCTTACCGCCAGTAAGTACAAATATGTTAGAAGAAGCTGCTAAGCTCGCTAATAGTCTTGCTTATATTTTACTTGGCAGCGCTGGTGGTGCAGTAAAACTTAAATCCATAATGAGCGGCTTACCATATTTCTTTTCGGTGCTTAACTGCGCTGATACGCAAATGCCTGCTCTTGCCGATGTAATCGAAGAAGCTGGTATCACTAAAGTCGCAGTAGTATCTATTGAAGATTTATTCGGTATTGAATATCACGATGAATTAGAAAAGGCCCTCACTGCAAAAAATATTAGTATTGTTAGCGATACCAAAATTGCCTTATTGACAACAGAATTCTCTGCATTATTTACAGCAGCAAATACTGCCGGTGCAGAAGCATTTGTTGCCTTTACTTATCCAGATGAAACCTTTGCAGTAACGACTGAAGCATTAAGAGACGAATATAATCCTAAGATATTCTTTGCGGGTGTTGGTACATCTTATGCTATCCCGTATACAATTCTGTATGCCGACCCAACAGATGCTTCAATTACTGGAACAGACGCTATTGATGGGGTAATGGGCGCAGGAGCCTGGAATGCTAAAACATCAGCAAAAGCTGCTGCTTTTGAAGCAAAATACATAGCAAAATATCAAAGCCCCCCAGAGTATTGGGGCCACTTAATGTATTATTCTTCATTAGAATTTTTTCAACAGGCTATTGAGCAAGCTGGCACCCTTGACCAAAGCAA
>JAFGEK010000224.1 GCA_016931625.1 Deltaproteobacteria bacterium
ATATTGCAAAACATTTTGGATCCCCGCTTTCGCGGGGATGACGTTATATTTGCTATAATTGGAAATCATAAGGACTTTTGCAAGTGGCTCCATAAATAATATATTTGTAACTATACTCAGCCCCCACCTATTAACAACGCCAGGAAATACTATAAAAGAAACAACCAGATACTTCTATTTCTTGGTAGCCGTATCCAAAAGTCAGGAGTTAAAATTTTAAAAAAACTCAATATGCAGTTCAAAATAAACTTATTAAAAAAAGGTAGTACGATAGTCTCATCCATACTTGCTAGCTCTCTTAATTACAGCAATGGCCCTCATCGCAGTTTAACTAAATTGTAATTTTAGGACCAGTTGAAATATAGGTTGACTTAGAGCAGTTTCACCTTCGATGAACCATGTCATATGTCAGTGTTAGACACCTTGAGTTCACTAATTATAGGTAACGGAGAAATTTGCACCTAAGCCCATTACCATAAATTTCAAATCATTGTTTTTATCTGGTAACCTTTGAAAAATTAGAGATCCAGAAAAACCAAGGCCCCATTCATCAGAAACGAACCATTCTTTTCCAGCAGCCAACAAAAGGCTAAGACCATGTTTAGTTTCGCCTATCGTATTTCCATCATCATCATTTATTGACATGGTGGCAAGCCCGATTATGCCGGTTAAAAACACATTGATCGGCATTAGATAATAAGTCACACCAGCACCAAATCCTATGCTATTCACGTTGCCCTTAAGATCACCTTCAAGAGCTAAAATACCATTGTCGTAAACCTTTAAGGACGGTTGAATAATTATGGGGCCGAAAATATTGCCATGTATAATTAGGTTTTCATACACCGTACCACCTATACCAATATCAATGAGATTGCTTATTCCACTAATTTCAAGTTTATCATTATTCTCTTCAGCAGTCGCTTTAGTATAACCAATTCCAACTAAATTTAAACGTAAAAAAAAGCCATCATGAGTTTCACTTTCAGCATAACTAATTTGGGGACTGCTTAAAACACAGAACATAACAATAAAAAGTTTACTATGTTTCATCTCTAATTTTCTCCAACGGGTTACGGGTCCATAGAGTTAAATGACCCTACGGTAAATTAAGTTGCAACAAATCATACTTTTATGAGGTGTTAGCCGCAGTTACCTAAATCGTAATTTTAGGACCGGTTGAAATAAAAGTAGACTTAGGTTCACCAGTGATACCAATTTCACCTTCGATGAACCATGAGATATTGGTTACTACTGATATGCGAATAATTGCCAACAATCCCATTCTCAGTTCTGCACCAGAATCTGGCAGATCAAGTTTCGCATCAAGTCCAACTAAGGGGGTAACTCGCCCAATTGGGTAATCAAATATAATAGTGCCATCAGCGCCCGCCCAATGATCAATCCAATAATGGCCACCAGCCAGTAGTGCGACACCAGGTCGTTGGCGATTGCTGGTTAGTATGGTCCATTTAATCCCGGCGCCTAAATAAACTGTACGGTCGTCTCGTAACTGTATGCCTTGACGAGCATAAAGGTCGAAACCACCTTTTAATCCTACCATTTCATGAAGACCAAGCTCTAATGGAGTACCCGTAATCAATCCCGCCTGAAATTCAAGCCCCAGCGCTAAAGTACCAGCGCTAAGTGAACCTGTGGTTTGCATTTTTTCAGCATGAGCTACAGAAATAATACCAAATAAGAAAACAGTAAAATAAAAAGCACTAGTCACAGTTTTAACGTTTCGCATAGGACCTCTTGTACCTCTCCCCCAATTTTAATAACACCAAATAAGCCCGGTGTTGCAACGAATGCAAGTATCAAACTAATTTAATTAATATGAAACAAAATTCATTTATGGCAAAAACAATTTCGGATTGGCAAGCTTAGCGGGCAAATATTCATCAATAACAAAATTTAAACCATGCTTAGCCAATACTTGTTGCTCAGCACGCACCCCCATCTTAATTAATGTTTGCAGTGCTTTAGCCCATGATTTGTGCTTTGCAAAAAATGGGTCATTCTTTAAAGCGTCTTTGACGCTTTTGATATCTATTTCATAAATTGAACTATTTATGCAATTCGTCGTGCAATATAAAAAAAATCGACGTATGAAAAGGGTATGGAATGGCTTAACTATCACCACCTTTTATATTTTTGGACCGTTGCTAAACACGGAAGCATTGTTGCTGCTAGCAAAGAGCTACGCCTAGCGCATCCGACTATCAGCGGTCAGATCCATCGCCTCGAAGAAATACTCGACCAAAAGTTATTTGAAAAAAAAGGACGCAACCTTGTTCTTACTAAAGAAGGTCGTTTGGTCCTACGCTATGCAGAAGAAATCTTTACGCTTGGTCGAGAACTCATGGATACAGTCAAAGGCCGACCGACCGGTCGACCGCTGCGTCTAGTCGTCGGTGTATCAGACGCACTTGCAAAGTCTATCGTACGGCTGATACTGCAACCCGTATTCGACCTCGGAGAGAGCATACAGCTCATTTGTCGCAATGACCGTTCGGTAACGGCATTCATTGGCGATTTAGCGCAGAATGATGTGGATGTAGTGCTCGCAGATGCTCCGGCTGGACCAGGTTCACCGGTGCGCGCGTACAGCCATCTACTCTGCGAGTGCGGCACGACCTTTTTTGCGGCGGCATCGCTTATAAAAAGTTTACGAGCTAAATTTCCCCGCTCGCTCGATGGCACACCGTTTTTGGTTCCTTCGACCGATTCAACATTACGCCGCTCGCTTAACGGATGGTTCGAGGCCCAAGACCTACGGCCGAAAATCATCGCACAACTAGACGACGCCGCTTTGGCAAATATATTTGGCGAGTCTGGGCTGGGCGTGTTTACTGCACCCGCGGTGATCGAAAAAGAAGTGCAGCATCGCTATCACGTACAGGTTGTTGGTCGCTCAGATAAGCTGCGACAGCGGATTTATGCTATCTCACTTAAGCGAAAGATTATTCATCCAGCAGTTGTTGCGATTTACGAAACCGCGCGAAATATCTTCATTACTTGAGTTGCGAATAGCGTTTCTTGGCAGTGCCGCGCTTTATAATGGTAGGTGGCGGTATAGGAGGTCGTGGCGTCTTGGTTTTTTCCGACCAAGAGGGGCTTATTGCGGGTATGTGCTCCTGTTTGATCGCATAGGCAATCGAACGAGTGACGCGATCGGTAGCCCGCGTAATGGCGGCGAAAACATCGGTATCAGTCTCTTGGACTTTTATACATCGCTGCAAGCCCACAGTGATCCGGCAGAGCTTCTCTTTACTATCGCGTTGTTCTTCTGACTTTAAAAGATGCACAGTCACGTGTTTGATGTACTCGCTATACCGGCTTAAAGCGAAGCCGAGTTGTAACTCAACGTGGGCCTGCAGAGCCTTTGTCACCTTGACGTTGCGCGCTTGAATATGAATCTTCACCACTTACTCCAATGCTCGTTATCGAGCCATTAAATTTTTTAGGTATGCGGCTATCGACTAGGTGCAAGCAATCTGTATATCAACTCCAATCTGTGGTGACTGTTTGTAGTTCGTTTGGCGATGCTCGCTTACCCTATCAAAGTAACCATCTGCAGGCACTGCGAATATAAGAAAATAAACGAGCTAAGCGTCGCAAATCTCGACGTGTAACACCCCATTTTTTTTGAACATAGCAGCATTAAAATTGAGCAACCCTTCAAAGTAGCGATTACCATTTTCATTACAACCATTGTCATTGGGTCATTGCTACTTTGAAGGTGCTCGATTAATGTTGAAGTGTAGTTTGAGGCTCGATTTTGTCGCTAAACCACTGACGCGCATCTGCAAAAGAGTCCTTGAGTTCACCGTAGGATTGCGAAAATTCGTTTTGCAATTCATCCCATGAGGACTCGGTGGCGTTCTGTGCTTGCTCAAGGCGCTGCTTCGTCGTGATCCATTTTTCGTGTACCGCCGCAAGCTTGATTTTGGCGTCGGCCTTTATCGCACCGCTTGTATTGTCCACCTTGGCAGAGAGTCGATCGAGCTCTGCTTGAATCTCATCGAGTTGCGCTTTGGTAGTGTCGATATACTCGTCTTTCTGTGCATAAGTATAATTCTTTGTCGCTTGAACCGCCTCAATAATTTGGGTTTTGGCTTCGTCGCGTTTGACCGCAGTGGTTTCACTTGTTTGTGACCCCGTCGTCGAATTCGCACCTGTTGAGGTGCAACTCATCGCGAAAGCTATGAGGGAAGGCGCCATTAAAATCAATACTGTGTGTTTCATTGCTTTACCTTTCATGCATCTTTTGGTTTCCTTTAGCTAATAGTCTTCAACTTGGAAGCTCGACGGATTTGTATGACTCGAATAATCACCATAGCGACTGCGGCCACAAGAAAAAGGTGTATAAAACCACTGATTGTAATAGAAGTTGCTAATCCGAGCGCCCAGAGAAGAATAAAAATGATTGCAATTGCCCATATCATGTTTTCACCTCTTTTGTTTTCATGGGTTAAGTTCTTGAATGCGCTCGAGAATTCATCCCAAGCATGCTCAACACCAACCTCTAAATTTTCCCATTTTTCGTGACCTGCGATTTTGAGCTCCTCCAGCCTACCTTGAGCAACTTGATACTTTTCTTTCAAGTTGTTGAGGTTTTGGCACAAGGCGGCCTTTTCATTGGTTCTGGCTTTTTCGGCTTTAACAACAAGCCCATCAAGCTTTTTGCCCCATTTTTTGAGTTGCGTTTCCCACTTGCCTACGTTTGCTTCGTTTGTAGTCATAAGATTACCTTCTCTTACTGGTTGGATGTGTGAGAATCTCGTGCGATGACAATTTCAACGCGACGATTATTGGCACGTCCCTCTGCACTGGTGTTGTCGGCGATAGGATGCCCCTCACCAAGCCCATGAGCCTGGATGCGATCGGATTGGTAACCGCGCTGCACGAAATATTTGCGTACTGCATCTGCCCTACGTTGTGATAGATCAAGGTTGTAATTGAAAAAACCCTGTGGGCAAAAGCACAGCTCGTTACTAGCAACAGACTCCCCGCGATGCATAGATACTTTCTCACTGAATGCAACCTCGATTCTTTCATTGATCAGTTATCGTACAAATAAATAGTTCACTTATTGTCGTTACGACTATTAGAAAGTTTGAGCACAATATAACGAAAATAACGAACTATAAACTATTTTCATTTAGCGGGCCCAAAATCTGCAAAAAGTAGAATCTTACATCCTAATGTCGATTTTTACGACAGATATCGCTTAAATTTCCTAATTTTCGAAATTTTGTAGAGTACCTACATTTAATTTAATTATGCAACAAACTACCCCGTCCTTATTAATTAAAAGGAGATATCATGGGACTTTTTCTAATATTTGCGCTTGCTGCATTGCTATTAGCTGCCATGCCTACTTGGTCTTACAGCCGACGGTGGAGTTACTATCCTAGTGGTGGGATAACCTTGGCTCTATTAGTTGTTGTCGTTTTGGTACTTACCGGTAAAATACACATCTAAGAGATCAAGTAGAAAACGTTAGAAAATGACTTGCTTATAATGATCGCGAGCAGGCACTGTAAATGGTTTAAGCGCGCATGTTTTGGTAGCGGCAAAGTTCGGTATTATACGTAGCTATGGCAATGCACATCATTCTATGGCGCTCAGTGCTTCGAAACCGGCGATGACGTCGAATAATTCCTCGTCGATTCTGCTCTGACGCAAACGATGAAATGTCCCGTTGAGGTTTTCGAGCAACTCTTCAATGTTCTTATCGGCGCGTTGCATAGCCGCCAAACGGCTAGCGTTCTCGCTTGTAAGAGATGCGACACATGCACGAAAGAGCACGCTAAATCCGGCACCATCGAACCCGATGCTCCTTGGATCCCCTGAGATCCTTGACTTTCAACGAAGTGACAAGTACATGTACCTCAATAATGAAATGTTTCTTAAACGATGGCGAACCAACATATTTGTTGGTTGATAGGTTCTTTTAAGTCCTGCGCTGGGTTATGAAGCTCGATACAAGCAGTGCATGTCACGTCGCTTTTTTGGACAGAATACAACGAAACTATCTAATAAAAGAATCGTCAAATATAGCATAATTAAATAGTGCGTTGGTATTTTCGCAAGAAAGGCCAAACACATGGCTAGCTCACGCTCTCAAATTGTCGCTCTAGATAGTTACATGGTAGAAATCAATCGCTACCCTTTGCTCACACGTGAAGAAGAAACAGCCCTTGCTGAGTGCTACCATCAGACGGGAGATATTAAAGCCGCCCACCGGCTTATCGTTGCAAATCTGCGCTTTGTTGTGAAGATCTGCCATGAATACAGCGGTTACGGCATTAGCTTAATTGACCTCGTACAAGAAGGGAGCATTGGACTGTTGCATGCGGTGAGCAAGTTTGACCCGAGCAAAGGGTTTCGCCTTATTTCTTATGCTGTCTGGTGGATCCGCGCTTTTATTAAGGATTTCATCCAGCATTCATGGTCACTCGTTAAGCTAGGCACCACACAGGCACAGCGGAAGTTATTCTTCAAATTACGCTTTGCGCGTGTGAGGGCAGATCATGATACAGGGTCCAATGCGTTGGCGAGCACCAACATGCTGGCTAAAGAGTTTAATATTAATGAGCGCGAAATCGTTAGCATGGAAGAGCGACTGACAAAACGGGATTCATCGCTCAACACTACTATTCAGACCGGATTAAATCTAACGCACCTGGATGTGCTTCCCGCCGTCGGCGATTCACCAGAAGAGCAGGTGTCCAAGAAAGAGGAGCACCAGCTTTTTTACAACACGGCTTATCGGATCATCGGTATGCTTGATGATAGAGAACGCTACATTTTCGAGCGGCGGTTGATGACGACAGAGAAGCCCAAGACGCTGCACGAAATCGGTGTACACTTTAAAATATCACGCGAGCGGGTGCGGCAGATTGAGGGAACTATCCGCGTAAAGCTACATAAAGCCATCAGTAACGAGAGCACATCTAACCATCTATCTTTTGTTACCAGCGAGCATCCCCATTATGAAAGAGATTGATTGATGCAAATCCTTTATCTAATCAACCCTTCGAATCCATTGGTTTCAATTATTAATGTTAAAGCAAGTCGGTGGAATCGCTACCGCGTGTGGAAGCCACTAGGTCTTATGGTTATCGCTGCTCTAACACCAAAAGATTGGAAAGTGACCATTATCGATGAAAATCTAGGAGTACCTGAGTATTCAAAATTACCAAGGCCTGATCTGGTAGGCATAACCGCTTTTACTTCCCAAGCTGAACGAGCCTATGCGTTAGCCACACGTTTTCGTAATGACGGTGTCCCCGTAGTCATCGGTGGTATTCATGCAACAATGTGTTCTAATGAGGCGACGCTTTATGCTGATGCCGTAGTAAAAGGTGAGGCAGAGAATGTTTGGCAACAAGTACTCAATGACGTACGTTCTAAACAATTACAACCAATATACGAAGGTGGTTTTGCCGAAATGGCTAACATGCCACAAGCTCGACACGATTTGCTGGCAAACAAGTATGCTTTTGGATCCGTTCAGACAACGCGTGGATGTCCTTTGCATTGTAGTTTTTGCAGCGTAACTGCCTTCAATGGAGCGCGCTTTCGCCAACGTCCGATCAACGATGTAATACAGGAACTAAAGTCGCTTTCAGAAAACCTAGTATTGATCGTCGATGACAACCTTATAGGCACCAGCCACGAGCACCAAGAGCGTGCCAAGGATCTCTTTCGCGCCATGATCGCAGTAAAGCTCAAAAAGAGTTGGGTAGCTCAAACAACAATCAATGTCGCCAATGACGAAGAGCTTTTGAGCCTTGCAGCTACAGCAGGTTGCAAAGGACTGTTCATCGGTTTCGAATCTGTGCAACCAGATACGTCAAAAGAAATTAATGCTAAAAATAATTTGTGTCGTTGTCGCGATCTTAATTATGCCGTTCGTCGCATACAAAACCACGGTATCCTAGTGGCGGGCTCGTTCATTATAGGTTTCGAAAGCGATAGGCCTGGTATCGGAAAACTCATTGCCGATACAGCTGACCGCTACGGTGTTGATTTTGTCAACGTACTTTTTCTAACACCATTACCTGGAACTAAGCTGTGGGATGAGATGACCTCAACAAACCAGGTGACTTTCAATCAGTTTCCTAGGGACTGGAGCTACTTCACCCTTACCTATCCAGTTGCCCGTTTTGTTGGGCTAACATCTCGGCAGGCGGTGGATGAAATGGTTGCCTGCTCAAAGCGGTTCTACTCAACACCAAGGATGCTACGCAGATTGTGGCGTAACTTATGGCGCAAACAGAACTTGGCAATTGGATTCGCTGGCGGCTTATCCTACAAGCGCAACATTCGTTTAGAGCGAAACAAACTCGAAGCATTTCTCTTACAACATGGGGGTAATATGGAGGCTTTCAAAGACCGTAATATTAATGATCTCAACAACCAAAAACTATACGAGTGCGAAAGTTAAAACTCGCAAACATCGTGCAAAAAAAGGAATGCCGATGGACAGCAACCACATAGACACAAAAGCTTCAGCTCTTATTGAAAATAATATCGACCGATTGCGTAGATCGGGCACCTCTGATGCCATGAACTTGGATTTGGTATCAGCATTTGCAGGTGACCGCGTCATGACTAACAGCGAAATGACTAAAATTAAAAAGCAAATCGAGACACGAGGTGGCGTCTTTTTTTCGGACTTGTTCTATGTAATTTCCCACCAATATTTTGCTCCTGAAGTTGCAGAGACCTTGTGGGGCCAAATTCTTAAGCATAAACATTTGATGTCAGAAAAGATTGGCCGAAATGTGCGTATCACTGTTGCTACCTTGGATTACCTTTCAAATGTTAAGGTAGAGATAACTTCTCCAACCGTGATTTCAGAGGCCTATGCGCTCGAGATTGCCACCCTCACTATGCGTGATAGGATGACAGGTCTTTACAACCATTCGAGCTGTTATGAACTATTAGACCTAGAATTTAAAAATCACCAACGCTATGGGGCTGGTCTATCGTTGATTATGCTAGATGTCGACGACTTCAAATTGGTTAACGATACGCATGGTCACCAAGAAGGAGATCGCATTCTTATCGAGTTGGCCAGAACCATGACAGAACAAGTGCGAGATTCGGATATCTGCTGTCGTTTTGGCGGTGAAGAGTTTGTTACGATTCTTCCATGTACTAGCAATCCCGACGAAGTACTTGAGATTGCCGAGCGAGTCAGAGAGAAGGCTACGACCATAATGTGCAACCAACAACGGATTACTATCAGCCTCGGGGTTGCTGTATGTGATCAAAAGATTAAATCACCGAGAGATCTTATTGAGAGTGCAGATCGCGCTTTATACTGGGCAAAAAAGCACGGTAAGAATCGGGTCAGCCTGACCCCTAGTTATAAGTATGGGACCACAGACTATAAACTCGTTAACTGCCGAAACGCTTGAGGTAGCTAAAGTACCAGCGCTAAGCGAACCTATGGTTTGCATTTTTTCAGCATGAGCTACAGAAATAAAACCCACTAAGAAAGCAATAAAACAAAATGCACTAGTCACAAGTTGTAACGTTTCGCATAGGACCTCATGTACCTATCCCCCAATTTCGATAGCACCAATTAAACCCGGTGTTGCAGTGAATGCAAGTATCAAGTTAATTTAATTAATATGAAGCAAAATTCATCTATGGCAAAAACAATTTCGGATTGGCAAGCTTAGCGGGTAAGTATTCATCAATAACAAAATTTAAACCGTGCTTAGCCAATGCTTGTTGCTCAGCACGCACCCCCATCTTGATTAATGTTTGCAGTGCATTAGCCCATGATTTGTGCTCTGCAAAAAATGGGTCATTCTTTAAAGCGTCTTTGGCGCGTTTGATATCAATTTCAGAAAGTTTATGAGTCGCATCTTGCAACTTCCAATCTATTATATCTTGCGGACATAAACCTAAATAAGTCGCTTTGGGCACTGAAAAGAAACGATTTATATGCGCTGCATTGCCTGAACCTACCTTAAGGGTGCGATAAATATTTGAAATCCCATAAGGATCACAATCAGTAAAAGCATAAGTCGGCAGTTTTAAATCATCAGATAATCGTCGAATAAAACGTCGGCATGCACGTGATGGCACACCATTCATCGACACTAAAATGCAGTTGGCTTTACGCCAATAATTGTGCGACTGCAGACGTTGAAACATACCATGAGTTTCAATGGCCAGTACGAAATCGGCTTTGGTTTTAAGCTCTAAATTCTCGACAAACGATGGTACTGAATATGCGCCCGAGCCAAATTTGGTGCAATCAATTTCAATGCGACGTCCAGTTTCAAGGTCACGGTCAATAACTAATAATTCACCCGCAACAGCACCACCATGCTCTTGTGGTACAAAACGTAACTCTTCACGAGATACGTCAAAGATAGAAAACATAGCCTCGATGTCATCCATGACTCCATCAGACTCTGGCTGCTCATCAAATTTAGCCTCACGCCAGTTTTTCGATTGATAGTATGCATCTCTTTTAGTGGCAAAATCATTTTCTCCGATAAGCTCTTGCGACAACGACATCATTTTTAAAGTTTGCGCAAACGTCTTAACAGTATTTACAGTGAGCGTACGAACTTTTTTAGCTTTGCCTATTTCGAAATATCCACGTTTACGGTCATATTTCACGTTGGACAATGAACGTACTGGCAAAGACATATCAGGTTTTTTGCCTTTGCTGATTGCCTCATAAACTTCTGAGGCGACATCTTTAATCGCCTTCAGCGTTATTTTGTCTTTCTTTATTTGTTCGGGCGAACGAAAGCGAGTGTTGTTTTGTTTTTGCTTAGCCATATCTTTAACCAATCTTACGAGAACGCTCGAGAATTTGGGTTAGTTTGTCAACTGCAACATCACGACGAGATTCTGATAAACCAAGAATATCTTGTAGTGCTTGTCCGATGTGCGGAATATATTTTTCGATATACTTTGCCTTCTTTTCTTGATCGATTATGCGACGACGACGACGAATATGGCGCGATAAACGACGACCACATTCTTGCAAAGCAAACTTTAGCTCGCCGATTATTTCGTCGTAATGCGCCACTGCTTCTTTAGCCTCCGATGTAAATGGCACCCAAACGCTGGCGATATGTACCATGATCAGTAGCGGCCCTGATGGCAAAGCACCACGCGATTGATCTACATCGTAACTCTTCCAGTTAGTACGAACCACTGATTGCGTCATAGCGCAAGCACCTTGCTGATAAAGCAAAGGGACGCGATTAGCAAAACGATATACTGAAGCTAATTCATCGCCCGGTAAATCGCCACCAAAAGCCACTGCCGCTTCAACTTGAAAGGGATTACCACGGTATACTTTTGGTCCCCGAGTAACTGCAGTAATAAAATAAGGTTTATCAAAAATTTTCACAATACCGGCGCGAGCTTTTGTAGCATTAGCGTCTGCTTCTGCATTTTGCTGGTTCGCTTCGCTATTTTTAGTCTTTATTTTAGCTGTTGCAGCGTTTTTATCTTTAAGAGATTTTGCTTTATTCGCCTCTTGGCTATCTAGCTCATCATCTTCTTCACCTTCAGCTGCTAATTGTGATACCTGCTCAGCTAGGGCTGTGGTTACTTTGCTCTCAGCTTCAGCAATATCACTCATGCCAGGTAAAGCATTTTCTTCAGTTGCAAGCGAGCTGCGACGTTTGCTTGTGGCATCTGCTGCTGATAACTGCTGCTGCACCAGTAATGCCTTTAAACCTTCAAGCAATGCCACCTCACCAATCGGCGCTAAACAATTAGTTGGCGGTGCCATAATTTTCGTAGCCGCAATAGAAGTATAAACTGCTTCCATTTGTGCTTGGGTTAAAGATTTAAGCGAAATTTCAGGACGTAAATTGGCGCCACGACAAATCTCAGCCGCCACTGTACTAGATACGCGTGAAAATTCTTGTTGTAAAAAACTCGCTAAAGTGCGTGCCGCACTACCCTGTTTCATACGCAGCAGCAATCCTAATTCTACCCCATGCGGATGTGGTTTTATTTCTTTAGTTTCTGGAGGTAACTCAGGAGTTACGCATGGGTATACGATTGGTGGCTTACCAGGAGGCAAGTATTCTACTCGCGCGTGTGGATTAGCAAAGGCAACTTGTTGCACCCACTCATCAAGTGATCTACGACCACCTTTATAAGTAGCTTCCATTTCAATAGCTACTGAAGTGCCATGATTTTTTTCAAGCCAATGTGGTGAAGTATCTTCGCTTTCATGAAACACTATTGGTTTATTTTGTCGTGCATCAATAGATAAATCACATGCATAAGCCGTACGACCTTTACCTGTTTTAGTAATGACATGAACAGGTTTACCGGTAGTTAACTGCCCATACATACCTGCTGCTGAAATACCAATACCCTGTTGACCTCTTGATTGGCGCAAACGATGAAACTTAGACCCATAAAGAAGTTTGCCAAATACTTTTGAAACCTGCGCTTTAATAATTCCAGGTCCATTATCTTCAACACATATGCGAAAACGACTTGGGCTAACTTCTTCGATCCGTACATGAATTTCAGGCAAAATGCCTGCTTCTTCACAAGCATCAAGAGAATTATCAACCGCCTCTTTTACCGAAGTTAACAAGGCACGTGAAGTGTTATCAAAACCGAGTAGATGCCGGTTTTTAGTAAAAAACTCACTAATAGAAATTTCGCGTTGCATTTCGCCTAAACGTTCGGCATTAACACGTATACGTGATGCTTTAGGTGTTACTTTTTCTGTCGCTTTTTCTGCCGTTTTATTTATTACTTTGTCTGATGTTTTATCTGACGTTTTTACAGTTTTCGCATTTGCTTCTTTATCAGTAAGCTCAGATTTAACTACTTTTGGCTTAGCAACAATCTTGGGCTTTAAAACTGCTTTAATTTTAGCCTTTGGTTTAGGCTTATCTTTTACATGGCTTGATTTTTCTGCAAACGAATCACCAAAACTAAGTTGTTTGGGTTTTTGTTTCTGTTTAGGTTTTGATTGAAGCTTTGTTTTAACTTTAGCTTTGCTTTTAGATGATTGTTGCAAAGCGCGCCCTTTGCTTGTTTTTGCCACTTCACACCTCGAATTAATATTACCAACTACTAGTCGGCACTACCTTGTCAGTCTTACAAAAGTCAACCGAACCAAATTACGCGAGTTAGTCAGTGAATAAAAAGTTTTGTGCTTTTATAGCTCCCGTACAAACACGGTACGAACAACCATAATAATTTACCATGACTTTTTAAACTGTTACGCAGTTTTTATCTCATTGCTTGCAGTAATGATGACTGTTCTAATGCAACCGCAGCGGTATCTGCAATCGCCGAAAGCAATTGTTTTGATTTATCATCAAGTGAAACACGTAAAACAAACCACAACGCCCCAATGTTTCCCTCGATACCTTTTAGCGGTACCCAAAGAGTATCAACTAATGTTGATTTTGAAGCATTATCACTGTGACGCGTTATATCCTCATAACTTGGCAGCGGACCTCCGCCTGGTGGTACTCCTACAACGTGCCATGGTTCAAAAGAAACGCTACTGACCCCACGCACAAAAATTGCAGCTGCGCTAGCACCAATAGCATCAGCGAGTTCTCTAATTAGCCAGCAACTTAAATCGCGAGCGTCACGTGGTTTTAAAAGCCCAAAAGCGACATTGCCTAAACGTGAGCGTCGATGCAGTGGATCTTGTAGCTGATGATCGAGATAAGTACGTAGTTTTGCAACACCGGCAAAAAAATCGTCGATGAGTGATACTTCATTTCCCTCAACTGTCTTGACGCTGTCATCCACCACTCATATATACCCTTAAACCCACCATGCGTGCGAGCTAAAAACTCACAAGTACGTGTGGAATTGCTACAATTAGAGTCGTTAATGGGCCAAAATTCTCGCGCACAACAACGCAAAGGACGTCAATCTAAGCTTATATTTATCACTGGTGGCGTAGTATCGTCATTGGGTAAAGGTCTCGCCGCTGCTTCGATAGGCGCTTTACTTGAAAATCGTGGTTTAAAAATCGCGATGCTCAAGTTAGATCCCTATATCAATGTTGATCCAGGCACCATGAGTCCTTTTCAACATGGTGAGGTGTTTGTAACTGATGATGGTGCTGAAACCGATTTAGATTTAGGCCACTATGAGCGTTTTACTACTACCCAAACTTCTCAACGCAATAATTTCACTACTGGCCGTATCTACCAGAAAGTTATCGAAAAAGAGCGACGCGGCGATTATCTTGGTGCAACCGTTCAGGTTATTCCGCATATCACTGATGAAATAAAAGGTTCGGTTTTAGCTGCTGCTGAAGATAATGATGTATGTATTGTTGAAATTGGTGGTACTGTTGGTGATATCGAGTCTTTACCTTTTCTCGAAGCTATTCGCCAAATTCCCTATGATGTCGGCCGTCAAAATGTTGCATTTATTCATTTAACTCTGGTTCCGTTTATTAAAACTGCAGGCGAAGTAAAAACAAAACCTACTCAGCATAGTGTCAAAGAGCTGCGTGAAATTGGTATCACCCCTGATATTCTTCTCTGCCGCTGCTCTCAACCTTTAGAGAAATCGGTAAAACATAAAATCGCTCTTTTTGGTTCGGTAGCAGTTGACTCTGTATTTTCATGTGTCGATGTAAATACTATTTATCGCCTTCCCCTTGAACTAAGTCGCGAAGGTCTTGATGAAAAGCTAGCTGAAGTTTTAAACATCTGGTCGCGTGCTCCGCAATTAGAGAGATGGCAACGCATTGTAGAGAAAATTGAAAAACCCAAACCTGAGGTACATATTGCAATTGTTGGTAAATATGTACACTTGGTTGACTCTTATAAAAGTCTGCATGAAGCTTTAATTCATGGTGGCTTAGCAAATAATGTTTCAGTTCGGCTTGAATATGTTGATTCAGAAACGATTCAACAAGACTCCGTATTATTAGAACATGCGTTATTAGCCGATGGTATCCTCGTACCTGGTGGTTTCGGTGAACGTGGTACTGAAGGCAAAATTACCGTGATACAAAAAGCACGCGAGCTTAAAGTGCCGTTCTTTGGCATCTGTTTTGGTATGCACCTTGCCGTAATTGAATATGCTCGTCATATGGCTGCTATTACCGATGCGACCTCGCAAGAATTTCAACCTGAAAATGAAAATGCGGTAATCGCAATTATGGAGACACAAAAAACCGTAGCTGCTAAAGGTGGCAGTATGCGCTTAGGTGCATACCCTTGCACATTAGCTGAAAAATCGCTGGCTCGCCGAACCTATGGTGTATCAGAAATCAACGAAAGACATCGTCATCGTTTTGAAGTTAACAACTCCTATCGTGAAACTCTTGCAAAGCAGGGCTTAGTCTTTTCTGGCACATCACCTAATGGCGATTTAGTTGAAATAATAGAATTGCCAGAACATCCTTGGTTTTTAGGTTGCCAGTTTCACCCCGAATTTAAAAGCAAACCATTTGCCGCGCATCCGTTATTCACTGGATTTATTGGTGCTGCATTTGAACGTAGCAAAAACAAAAAGTAAAGGTTTAAAAAGTCAACCATGCACCCGCATGTTGCAAACCTCTTTAATAAAAAACAGCTTGCTATAATAGCAGGCCCATGCGTCGCTGAATCAACTGAGTTGTGCCTATCTTTAGCCGATGATCTTAAAAAACTTACCACCCAAAAGGGTGTAAGTTACATTTTTAAAGCTTCTTTTGATAAAGCCAATCGCACTTCGCTTAGCTCATTTCGCGGCCCTGGTATTGATGAAGGATTGTACATACTTCAACGCGTAAAAACTGAAATCGGTGTACCTGTACTTACCGATATTCACACTCCCGAACAGGCCGCAATTGTTGCTGCAATAGTAGATATTTTGCAAATACCTGCTTTTCTTTGTAGGCAAACTGATTTAATCACTGCAGCGGCTACTACTGGTTTACCGGTTAACATTAAAAAAGGTCAATTTTTAGCCCCCGAAGATATGCGCTATGTGGCTAATAAACATTACGAAAGTGGTGGCGGCCCCCTAGCCATCACTGAACGTGGCGTAAGTTTTGGTTATCATGAATTAATCGTAGATATGCGCTCTTTAGTAACCATGCGGGCAAAAACTAATGCTGCAATTATTTTTGATGCTACCCATTCGGTGCAACGACCTAGTGCTGGCAATGGTGTAAGTGCAGGCGACCGTCATTTGGCTAGTGTGCTGGCTCGTGCTGCTGCTGCCGTTGGTGTTGATGGTATATTTGCCGAAGTTCATCCAAAGCCTGATCAAGCACTATCTGATGGTCCCAATTCTTTATCCCTTTCATTATTTAATCAATTATTAGAAGAAGTAGTTGCTATTGACGCAGTCTGTCGTAAACTTGAAATTGTTTAGCGATCTTGACAGTAGACGTCAAAAGGACCAAGTCGAATAAATCATGAATCGTGCATCTTTATCACTTGGATTGCTATTGTTCACCATTTCCTGTGGCCCCAAGGTACCAACACCAATTCTTAAAAGATCTGACGGCACTACAGTGCAGAATGTGCCTAAACCTAATCAAGATGATGAAAATCTTGCGGCTGCCCTTGCTAATGATGCAAAAATTCAAACCCAAAAAGGCCATACTGAAGCTGCTGCCGCTAAAGAACAACAAATTATCGAAAGCTATCCAGCAACTTTAGCTGCCGCTCAATTATATTTACAGCGAGCTGTGGCTTTTGAAAAAAGTGGTGAGCTAAATGCTGCGATTAGCAATTATGAAAAGCTGCTATTCTTTAGACCATCATTTGCCGACGCCAATGCTATACGTGAAAGTTATGCAAATTTATTAATTAGCGCTGGTCGTTACAACGACGCTGCTAATATGTTGCTAGCTCTTTATGATCAGGGTAATAATAATGATAAACTACGTATTGCATTACCTTTAACAGATGCTCTTGTGGGTGCACATCGAAGTGGTGATGCCTTAATTGTTTTAGCGCAAGTTCAAAGTCTTAAAGAGGCTCAAACAAAAGCTTTAGAAATAATTAATACATCATTACCCTTAAAAGACGCTGTTTTTGTTTGGGATAGACTAAACGGCAGTTTACACTGGAGTGCAATTGAACCAGCACTCGCTTATAAACTTGCAAAAATATACTATCACGTGCGCGACTTTAAACGTTCTGAGTCGATGCTTAAACTTGTAGCAACACGCTACCCATCATCACAATTTGCAGCGCCAGCACGTGAATTTGCGGCGAGATTGCAATCACGCTTTGTCGTACATCCACAAACTATTGGCATTATTTTGCCTTTATCGGGCAAATTCGAACAATATGGTCAACGCTCTTTAGCTGCCATTAAAGTTGGTTTAGGCAAAGACTCTTCTGTGCAACTAGTAATTAAAGACACTAAAGGTGAAGCTCAAATAGCAGCACAGGCCGTTGAAGATTTAGTATTGGCTGATCATGTCATTGCCATTATTGGGCCGTTATTTGCTAACGAAGCTTTAGCAGCAGCGCAGAAAGCTGAAGAATTATCAGTACCACTTATTACTTTGTCATTTCGTGATGGCCTGCCACAAATAGGCCCTTACATTTTTTGCACTGCCCTCACCATTGAAACCCAGGCAAAAGAGCTTGCTAGAGTTGCCTTTGAAGAGATGGGCTTTTCGCGTTTTGCAATTCTATTTCCGCGCAATAGTTACGGACGTGAATTCATACGGTTATTTTGGGACGAAGTTGATAAACGTAAAGGCGAAATTCGCGCAGTTGAAACATATGATAATGATCAAACTACTTTCACTGAACCTGCTAAACGCCTTGTTGGTCGTTGGAATGTCAGCGCTCGTGCAGATTTTCGTGAAGCACTTGCAGCTTTGCGCGCTAAAAAACTTCCGGCGCATCGTATGCACTCAGCTATTGAAAATTTACAAAAACGGCTCACTCCCATAATTGATTTTGACGCAATTATCATTCCTGATTCTGGGCGTAAAATCAGCTTAATCGCCCCAGCATTGGCGGTTGAAGATGTAGTAACGACTCGTGATCCTAAAGAATTAGAAAAAATTAAAAAGGCAACCGGCAATCCTAAAGTTAGTCCTGTTACTCTTTTAGGTGGTAGCACCTGGAATCATCAACAGACTGTTGCTGGCTGTGAGCGTTATTGCGAAGGTGCAGTTTTTGTTGATGGTTTTTTTGCAGATAGCACCAAACCCAAAGTACGTAATTTTGTCGCTGAATTTCAAGAGGCCAGTGGCGCTGCACCGCAACTTTCTGATGCTCAAGCGTTCGATACCTTTAATTTACTACATAAAATTATAATTGAAGCCAAACCAACGGATCGCATTGAACTTCGTGATGCTTTAACTCGTATGGTTAATTATGAAGGTATCACGGGTTCACTACGTTTTAATGCTGATGGTGAGGTTAATAAAAAGCTATTTGTCTTAACCATCTCTGATGGTCTTATTCGTCAATGGGAAAAGGCACCACTGCCTCCGCAGGGTTAAGGAACTAGTATGGCAATGCCTGAAGGTGAGATAGTTTTTAATAATTCACCAACTCCTTCAATGCCTAATGTAACTAATCAGCCTAAAAGACCATGGGCGCTACATATAACTTTATTCGTACTTACTTTTTTATCAGCAATGTGGTTTCAATCTATTGATTGGGCAATCGCCACTTCTTTTAAAGATGCCATTACTAGCCCTTTCTATCATCCTGAAAAACTAACAGAAGGACTTACTTTCGCAGTAGCTCTTTTAGCTATTTTACTTGCTCATGAAATGGGACACTTTTTCGTTGCTCGTTATTACCGGGTTAATCAAAGCTTGCCTTATTTTATTCCAGCTCCAACTTTATTTGGCACTTTAGGTGCAGTAATTCTTATGCGTTCACAACCATCAAATCGTAAAGTATTGCTGCGCGTTGCATTAGCCGGACCTTTTGCTGGTTTGATAATAGCTCTGATTGCTGCAGCTTGGGGTTTAGCACATTCAAATCCAACTACTGCCTTACCTCATCCCAACGAACCAATTGCTGGTAGTTCTTTATTGTGGAGTTGGTTAGTACAAATTTTTATTCCTAAGCATGCGACCTTTATCAATTTACATCCAGTTGCTTTTGCTGCTTGGGCTGGTCTACTGGTTACTGCACTAAATTTAATTCCTGCCGCACAACTTGATGGTGGTCATATTGCTTATGCGCTTTTTGGCAAACGCCAGCTTGCAATATCTCGTTTAGTAGTAGTTTGTTTATTGGTGTTAGGTATTTTTTATAATCATAATGGTGCTGGTTCAGTCTGGTTAATATGGGCAGTATTGCTATCACTCTTAGGATTGCGCCACCCTCCTGTACGTGATGAATATTTATCAATATCACCTCGTGATCGTTTCGCTGGTTATTTAGCCTTAGTGTTATTTATCGTTACTTTTGTTCCTATACCGCTTATGTATTCACCACAATTACCAGCAAACTCACCAGCAATTAATGCGCCAATAAATCCTGAGCAACTCTTTCCTTCAAAAAAAGCAAAACCTGACGAATTATCTAGCGCTCCAGCAGAGCAATTTAGATTATAACGATCGCTTATGAAACCTTATTGTCTCAATAGCTTGCAGTAAAATGACTTGGCACTATAAACTTGCCTTATTGTAATCTAGCTGTTGATGCCAATTATAGTTGCTTAATAGTGTGGTATTACTAAAGAGATATTTCATGTTAGATGCAGCCTCAACTATCCGCAATCGTTTAATCAACCGTAGTCTTGAATTATTACGTATCCCCAGTATCACTGGCGATGAGGCCGCTATTGCTAAGCATCTTTATAAATGGGCAAAAGCGCAAAAACAACTTAGTGCTGATGATATTACTAAACACGGTAATGCTTTAGTAATTGGCCACCCTGATACTCGCCGTCCATGTATTGCTTTGGTTGGTCACCTTGATACAGTACCACCTACACCAGCTGACGCTTCACCTAAAATAAATGGCAACCTCATTATTGGACGAGGCGCCTCGGATATGAAAGGCGCAATCGCGATAATGCAAGTTATTGTCGAAACTAATAACTTGGCAATGTTACCTTTTGCTTTAGTGCTGGTTCTCTATGATCGAGAAGAGGGGCACTGCCGTAATAATGGCTTGCAGCCATTGTTAGAAAATTATGAACCTCTATCAGCGATAGATCTTGCTATCTGTATGGAACCTACTGATAACTATCTGCAACTTGGTTGCATGGGGGCAATTAGTGCTCGTATTACTTTTTCGGGTCGTTCAGCTCATTCAGCTCGACCTTGGCAAGGTGAAAATGCGATATATAAATCTGTACCTATATTACAAAAATTGCTTGAACAAAAACCACACGAAGTAAAAATAGCGGGGCTTTCATTTTATGAGGTAATGAGTATAACTATGGCAAAAGGCGGCAGCTCTCATAATACAATACCTGCAAATTTTGAACTTAATCTCAATTATCGTTTTGCCCCAACCACCCCCATACAAATAGCTAATAAAAATGCGATACAAAAAATTAAAAACCTTATCGCCAATTCAGCAACTATTGAAATATTAGATGTTGCTCCACCAGGCCCTATACCTAATGACAATCTAATCCTTAATCAAATTCAACAAACGATAAATTTAAAAATAGGACCCAAGCAAGCATGGACTGATGTTGCAAGATTATCAGCTTTTGGTATTGATGCAGTAAATTTGGGGCCAGGCGCGCAAGCACAAGCACATCAAGCTGGAGAATCTGTTTCTATTGATGCTTTAGTAAAATCCTATGAAATACTCATGAAAATTTTGCACAATCCCCTGATAAATTAGGGTGTGTCCCTAATAAGCAAAAAATAAAGTTATAGCTGTTTGGCCTATGCCATAGTTGTATCTATGGCTGTGCTTCTGAAGAAGCGTAAACAACGTTTACTCCTTCGGGGCGATTAAAAATAAATTTTGCCTCATCAACTTTGCAGCCAATGGCAATATTAGAAAAAGTATACTCGCTTTGATTGCCTAAGGGGTCATATACAATCGACCGATTTACATAACCACGCTTAGTATCAATTTCTAAAATTATATGTGCCACTGCGGCAATTGGCGTTTTAGGTGTTAGGCGCCAAAGCTCAATATTTGCATTAGCTGGTTTTGGGCAATCTTTTGTACATTTGGTCACGGTAAAAGTATTAATGATATCACCCTGTCCCCAAAGAAAACGAATTGCACCCCATAGCGGACTGTTCTCGAATTTATCAAATTCGGTCACTTGTGCGTTTTCTGGTTCATAAAAGAATGCTTTTTTACCGTCATAAACAAAATCTTTATGAATAGGTTTTTCATAAGTCCAACGTACGCGACCATCGCGTTTAGCCCATAAGCGGCCACTTTCGACCTTTTTACGGCGACGTAGCTTTTCTTCATATGTTTGCACAAAACTCGCGCAAAGATCGCCTTTTGAATAAGTGGCTTTTACGCGTGAAAAAGCTGCTTGCGGTGAACTTGCAGTAATCAAAGTACTTAGTAGTAAGCTAATCATAATGCCCTTTTCATAACAAAGTGGCGCATAAGTAGCGAGGGTCTACACGTTTGTCCCAAATCTGTCTGAAAGATACAAATAAAATCACCGATCATAAAAAATATAAACTTATCCACACCAACGCATTGCCAAAGCATACGGTATGATGCTAAGAGCGGGCCATCCGGACCGATAGGAGTGACTAAAGGTCGTGCGAAACCTAAGGGGCCCATAGCTCAGCGGCAGAGCCGTCGGCTCATAACCGATTGGTCCCAGGTTCAATCCCTGGTGGGCCCACCATTTGGGCAGTCGGGCAGCCCATGGGGAGTTTGCGCGGTTTCAAGTCATTCACGAACCGCCGCGAGCTTCCGGTAATGCGCGGCATGGAGGTTTGGTCACGTGCGGCAGCAGCTGCTTGACCTATATGCAGTTCAGCAAATTGATGTCGGTATACGCGACATTCAAAAGCGACTCGATGATATTCCCACTCATCTCAAAGAGCTAGAAAGCAAGCTTAGCGTATCTAGCACCGAGCTTGAAAAACTTCTGCAGCAACGCGAAGAAATGCTTAAAGAAGTTAAACTTCTTGAGGCGAATGTACACGCTGAAAATCTAAAACTTCGCAAGTGGGAAGCTCGCCTTAACGAAATTCGCAATCAACGCGAGTACTTAGCGCTGTCACGTGAAATCGATGGCAGTAAACGCGCCAATCGTGAAGCCGAAGAGCGGATCAATGAAATAAAGGCTCAGCGCAAACAAACCGATCAGCAAATCGAAACCTTGCAAGACACCGTTGCTGAAACTGAAGTAGATGCTGAAAGTGAGCGCCAACGAGTTGAAGAAGAGCAAAAAAACACATCAGAAGAAGTAAAACGTGAAATTATTCGCCGCGATGCACTGCTTGGCAAAATACCTGGGCCTTTATTGCGAAAATATGACAACATCCGCAGCAAGCGTATGGGTATTGGTTTAGTCCCAGTAGTTGATGGCTATTGTCAAGGCTGCAATATGAAACTACCACCGCAGCATTATAATATTTTACAGCGTGTTAAGACCATCGAACAGTGCCCAAGTTGCCAACGACTTATCTTCTGGAGTCGTATTCTTGACGACGAAAACGCTGATAATTCTGATGGGTCATCAAAGTGAGTCAGCGCCAGGCTGAGAGTAATGCTCGGTCTATTATAAATTTTATTGCTGATCACGAACCTTTAGCAGCAACCTTAAAAGAGTTTTCAAATTATAAAGAAGCATCAATACGTTCATTATTGCGTGAAATTGCTGAAAAATGCGAATCTATTGAATTAACTACTTGTTTAAAAAATTATTCAGACATTAAAGTATTAACACCCAAACAAAACTCACTTGCTTTTAATCATCGCAAAAATTCGGCTGAGCAAACCATGCGCGTTTTATTACATACAGATGGCGCGTCTAGAGGTAATCCGGGGCCAGCGGCGGCTGGTTGGGTTATTAGTACACCCGATGGCCATATAATTAAGCAAAACGGTATTTTTCTTGGTAATCGCACCAATAATGAAGCTGAGTATGAAGCAGTTATTCATGGCCTTAGTGAAGCAATGAAGCTCGGCGCCAATGAAGTTGCACTACGTGCCGATAGTGAATTGCTAATTAAGCAGATTACTGGTGTTTATAAAGTGCGTAATCAACGCATGCTTAGCTTGTATAAAAAGGTTCGCGAATTAATTGACAATTTGCTTGATATTGATGCCCGTCACGTGCCCCGCGAGCAAAATTCTGCTGCTGATAGCATGGCCAACAAAGCATTAGACAAAGCACTTAGCCGCTAATGTGACATTTGATTCATCTGCTAGAAACTTACTTTACTATATCTGATAACCCGTGCTACACTGATATATGATTACACGGGTTATCTGGATTAAGGGATGAGTTATGGCAAATTTAACAATTTCAATTGACGATGAAATTCTCAAACAAGCACGCATTTGGGCAATTGAAAATAATACCTCGGTCAATTCACTATTGCGCGATTATCTAAAAGTATTTGTTGGTCAACATCTTTGCAAAAAACCTCTGCAAGAATTTTTATCATTAACAACAGATGTTGCTTCTGGCAGCGGCTCTTACGGCAGAACCTGGAAGCGAGAAGATCTTTATGACCGGTAGAGTTTTTATAGATACAAATATTTTTGTTTATGCTGTTGATAAAGATGAACCGCAAAAGAAAGCAATAGCACGCTCTCTTATTAGCGATTTAAGCAATAAAAATCAGGTGATGATAAGCTTACAAGTACTTAGTGAATTTTATTGGGTAACGACTCGCAAGTTAAAATCTCCACTATCTTTAATTGAAGCAGAACATGCTACAATCTCATTAGCAAACTTACCTATAGTAAATACAAATTCAAACACTGTCATTGATGCAATAACACTAAGCAGAGAAAAACCATTATCTTATTGGGATTCACTTATTATTCAATCTGCCATTTTGGGTGGATGTACCACAATTATCACTGAAGATCTGCAACATGACCATTCTATTGCAAATATTTCTATTTTAAATCCATTTTGATTTTTTAAAAATTATGCTAGAGCTGTTTTTACCGACAGTGGGCGGGGCGGTCGCTGGTGTCATCTTATTTTAATGTAAATGGCACGAGAGGAAAGTCCGAGCTCCAATAGGGCAAGGTGCTGGCTAACCGCCAGGCGGGGTGACCCGACGGAAAGTGCCACAGAGAATTAGTCTGCCGCTCGTAACATTCTATTTATTAGAATGCAAAGCGGTGATGGTGAAAAGGTGCGGTAAGAGCGCACCGCAAACATGGTGACATGTTTGGCAAGGTAAACCCCACCTGGAGCAATGCCAAATAGGGATCCAAGCTCGTTGTTCGCATCGTGCTACCGATGGCCCATCGGGGATCCGGGTAGGCAGCTTGAGCGTCAGTGGTAACACGACGCCTAGAGGAATGACCGCTGACATGCATATTTATATTTATAATAATGCGTGTACAGAACTCGGCTTATACGCCCACTGGAGGTGTGGTTGGCGGAGATTGTAGATGGATAAGAACCATTGCTCCAGGAATCCCATATGATGAGGTACTAGCGTGTAGCCTTACCGATTCTCGTCTTTTAAAAAAATCTCACTAGCTTCGCTTCTGCAAATTTTAATAAAATCATTTAAAAACTTGTGATATCCGTTTTGATTATTAAAAATAATAATTGGACCTTTTGGCGGCCTTTGTTGACACCTTAGAAAACCTTTATCAAAAGAGATATTATGATCTTTTTCATTTTCAATGAAATGAGCCACAGCATTACGTATAACACATAAAAAATTATAAGCTTTAGATTCTGGATCTTAAGCATTTTTAAAATTACTTAATGTCAAATCGTATTCTTCTAAATTAATTTTAAATTTACTTTTTTTGAAATTCTCTTCACCTAAACTTTTAATAAACACTAAGGGTAATAAAAGCATACTCAGAGTAGTATTAAGATTTAAAAACGGTTCCTTTTTATCCCATTTGAAATTTCTATTTTTATAAATTTTACTCATACATTTTTCTGCGTTATTATCATGGGTTCGTAATAATTCCTCCAT
>JAFGEK010000225.1 GCA_016931625.1 Deltaproteobacteria bacterium
ACTATATTCAAAGTAGTAAGTCTAGTTTATGAAAATGATAAGCTTGTATCTACTAAGACCCGTTTTTTTGTAAGTAGTATGAAAGCAAATGAACTAAGTGCTGATAAATGGCTAGAGTTGATAGTAGCTCGTTGGGGTGTAGAGAGTGTACATCAAATTCTTGATGTTTCTTTCTGTGAAGACAAACATCCTTGGATCACAAAAAATGCCAATGGTGCTTTAGTGGTAATGTTATTGAGGCGTTTGGTTTATACTTTGTTGACACTTTATAAATCGGTGACACTGCGCAGTGAGCAAAATCGGGAAATGACCTGGCGCGAATTGATGTCACAGATAAGAGATACGTTGTTATGGGCGCGTGAAAAAATATTGGATGGATTAAGACCGCGAAAGTTTGCCATGCCACCGGCTTTGTGTTGACCGATGTTTAAATTTCAACGCCTAGCTGTATTTGCCTAGGAGATTTGGAGGTTAAACAGGTTATTAATTAAATAGAAGGTTTAGGCAACACTATGATATGAATGCTGATGCCGGTTAGCATGAATGCCATAGTTGTACTTATGCCTTATAAAAGTTAACGATATCGATAGGTTGGCGCCAGTTGAAAAAATGATCGTGAAAAACTCCGATCGGTAATAATCAAATATGTATTTTAAGCAACAATTACAGATAATTAACCGAAACTGTAGCTAGATGATTATCAAAATTAATGCAAAAAGTAAGATGGTTTAGGTATGGCCTTTAATATAGATAGTATTCCGGAAATAGAACCGACATCAGGTTATAGCTCTGAAGACCAAATAGCGAAAAAGCCACAAAAGAAGAAAAATATTCTGTGTCATCTACCGGATATAATTGAAAAGGCTGGAAGCGCTTTACATTTTTTTAAAAAATATTCTGCAAAGACAGCAGAGAGAGAAGTTATCCCAAGACCAGTACAGGTATTTAATTCTTGGGAGATTGCAAATAGGCTAAAAAATATAAATGATCCTACTACTGCTCTTAAACCAATTATTACAGTTTCTTCTCCACCAGCCTCAGAGGGCTCAAATAGAGTTTTAGAAGCGGTTTTTATTCATGAGAATAATCCTGTATTAGCTCAGCTTGATCAAATAGGAAATCAATTAGACTTTAAGACTAAAAAATTTATAAGGAAAACATTGGTACTTGAAGATAATTTTATCATGTTAGAAGATAAAACCATACTTTTACCATATTATGATTATCAGTGTAGATATATAAATGGGAAACAATATCCTCGATGGTTTATGGAGCATTTTCTGAGCTTAATTGGTAATATGAATTCATACTTATCAATTCTTAATCACTATGATATTAATGTCGATCCCGTAACAGATGAAATAAAGCCTAATCTTCAAGGAAATACTTTAAGTCTTAATCATGCTCATGCAATCGAAGTGACTCAATTTGGAGAGAATCGAAAATTTAGGGTATCACGAGTGTATTTAGAAGGTGGTAATGTTCTAACTACTGAAAAGAGTGATGGCTCAAAAGGTATTATTATTGGTGAACATAGTGTTATTGGTTCTTTAATTGCGCTTGAGTGGCAGGATCATTTTATCGATGAAAAGAATAAAGAATTCAGTAAGATAAAAATTGAAAATAAAATTAAACAGCTTAATATATTGCCAATTGAAATAGCATATATAAAAAACATTCTACTGGAAAGTGGTAGAATGGCAATGGGTAAAGACTCACCACCATTTGAACAGCAAACAAAAGAATTTATAGCAAAACTTGAATTGACCAAAGATGTAATTGCCGAGGAATTATCTGTAAAACGAAGCGACATTTCTTTTATTCCCCAAATTGGCTTTCATATTGATATGTATATGAGACCTGGCCCCAATGGACAAATTTTTATTAATGACGAAAAAGAAAGTATTAAAACACTTGATCTGATTTTAGAAAATAAAAAATATGAGGGATTTGATCAATTATGTCTTGCAAAATATAGAGAAAAAGCCAAAAAGCTAACAGCAATAGATATAGCCGATTATAATGCAGACGTTAGCAAATCACCTGAAGTTGCAAAAGCTAGAAAAGAAGCATATTTATGGCAATTTATGATGCAACAGATTAATGAAATTTTGCAAAGAGACAATTATGTTGTCAGACCTATAGCAGGTTCTTTTGGTGCAGATTTAATAAATCAATCAGATTATAGACGTGTTAATTTATTTATCAGTTTTTTAAATTCTCTTACCGGCGAAGTAGAAAATGGCAAGTATTTTTATATTACTTGTAGCAGTTCTATTAAAGAATTAGATAATGCTTTTGCTGCAAAAATATCGTCTTATGGTATCGATAAGGACTTGATATTTTTCTTAGATGATCCCACGAGGAAAATTATATTAAGTAGAACATTACTAGATTGCTCTACCATTGAAGAGTTAAAGAGTAATATCGAAGCTAGCAAATAATTGCAATTATTTATCTTCAGCCAGTTTAATCGTTAACTAAAATTATTTCACTCTAGCTTACAATCATCACAATCGTCGCTATTGTAAGTGTGGCTAGCGAAATATTAATAACCCGAAACATGCGTGGGCTTTTCATTACATGTTGCAGTATATTACCTGCAGCAGCCCACAAGCTTATTGTGCATAAGCAAACAATATTAAATGTAAATATAATTGCAATTATAGATACAATATAATTATTATCTTTTTCAGCAAAAAAAGATACCGTTGAAAAAGCAATCACCAGTCCTTTGGGGTTGAGAATAGGTATAGCCCAACAAACTAATGAACTACGTGAGTTAGTGTTACGACACTTTCCACCTGGTACGCGCGTGACTGCACCAAAGGGCGGCTTTTTTCTTTGGATTGAATATAATAGCAAAATTGATGCTATTGAGCTTTTTAAAAAAGCCATAGTCCATAAAATTAGCATTTCACCTGGACCAGCATTTACTATTGAAGATAAGTTTCATAATGCCATTCGTCTTTGTAGTGGCATACCTATTGATAAGCGAGTAATTAGGGCAATACGACAATTAGGAGAATGGTTAAAATGAAGCCAAGCAATGCTAATGACTCTCATATTAACGAACATTGGTTAACATCATTAATGCAAATGCGAGCAAAGGATAATTTATTATTACAGCAACGCCATATTAATCCCAGCTTAAAAGAACTTCATAGTATCGTTGGTTTTAATCGAAGTTTTGTCAAAGCCTCCGGTAGCACACTTACAGATGATAAAGGCATTAACTATCATGATTTTCTTAGCGGCTTTGGGGTACATAATATTGGTCATAACCATCCACAAGTTATCTCTGCATTAAACGAAATATTAGCGACATTTTCGCCTTCATTTTGCCAAATTAGTAGTGAGTTATTAGTTGGTTTAGCGGCCGAGCATCTTAGCCAACATTTGCCAAAAGACATAACCCGAATTTTCTTTTGTAATAGCGGTAGCGAAGCCATAGATGCAGCAATAAAGCTTGCAAGAGCAGCCACCAAAAAAAAGCGCATAGTCTACTGCAGCGGCGCTTATCACGGCACCACTTTAGGGGCTTTAAGTGTTACGGATAATCGTCGCTTACGCCGTCGTTTTGGACCTTTAATACCAGGGGTGATCTGCATTCCATTTGGTAACATTGAGGCGCTTGAACATGTTTTGATGAACAAAGATATTGCCGCCTTGATTATTGAACCAATTTTAGCAGAAGGCGGCGTAATAATGCCGCCAAAAGGTTTTTTAACTAACGCTACCGCTCTTTGCAAAGCTAATGAATGTCTTATAATTGCTGATGAAATACAATGTGGTATGGGACGCACCGGCAGTTTTTTAGCCTGCAACCGTTTTGATTTTACTCCCGATATAATTACTCTAGCCAAAGCGCTTGGTGGTGGCCTTATGCCGGTTGGCGCCATGGCCACTAGGTCAGATATTTTTAATCGAGCTTATGGTTCATTACGGACTTGCCTTGATCACACTACCACTTTTAGTGGTGGCCCTTTAGCGATGGCCGCAGTTATTGCAACACTAAAGGTCTTAGATGATGAGAAACTTACATATAATGCGCAAGAACAAGGTACTTATCTTAAAAATAAACTCAATGCATTACGTAATCGTCATCCGCAAATAGTTGAGATACGTGGTACAGGCTTAATGATGGGGGTGCAATTTGCCGATGTTAGTCATGGGGTATTTGCCAAGCTGTTTTTAGGTGAAATTGGTAAAGCATCAGCAGGTCTTTTTGCTCAATATATTGCATTACGTTTGATTGAAGAGCATCATATTATCACCCAAGTGGCGGCTAACGATCCAAGTGTATTAAAAATAATGCCGCCATTGGCCATTAATCAGCAACAATGCGATGAATTTATAAAAGCACTTGATAGTGTCTTAAGCGAAGGTGGTCATACTAAAGCTTGGAAGTATTTAATAGCTAATTACCGCAAAGCAACAACGACACCAAGAAGAACACATTGAATAGATTAAGCGGTTTGCTTTATAAGTATAAGATTTATACTGATTTGATATTTTTAAAAAGAGTAAGGAGTTATTGACCAAACACCTGATGATGAACCGATCCAAATATTGCCATCAAGAGTTGGAATAATATTACTGATTCCACCAAAAGCTCGATAACTCATACTAGCAGGAGGAGAACCAGAAACACGTTGCCAAGTATTAGAAATCGCTAGAGTATGTAAAACAGTAGGACGACCACCAACTAAACCCGCTACTTCGATCAGAAACGGACCAGTCATACCAGCGACATCAAGGGAATAAGAGCCATCAGTCGCTACGGTTGCGGATATACGTTCTCCAGTAGAGTCGACTAACCCAAGTACGCCATTAGCCAGCGGAGCACCACCTGCTGCTATACCCACAATTTTTTCAGGAGCACATGCTTTGCAAGGCGTTACTAAATCTGGTGGGGTAGTATCATCTGAATTTGATGAATTGTTGTTATTTGCTTCAGATTCGGTATTATTATTAGGGTCAGATTTAATCGTACCCTCACCACTGCAGCCAACCAGTAATAAATTAAGAGAACAAATTGCAATTACTAACTTGTTCAACATTTTATCCTCCAACTAATGTTTTTATAAAAATACAGCACCATATAATTTGATATCTATCAGTAGTTATTTAGAAGCACAACGATAAAAAACATTAATTATAATATAAAAATATCATAAATAGAATTTTGTGACGTGGATCACAATAATTGTTGTTGATAAATGTGATGCGGATCACATCGTTGTTAGAGATAGATGTGATGCAGATCACTAACTAAGGCTGAAAGGATGTGAGGTAAGTCACATGGTACAATGTAAGTAATTGTAATATAAAAAAATTATAAAATAGTGAGTAGATGTGATATAGAACACAAAATTATAGAATATAGTAATTGAATTAGCTAATACTTGTGACGATCTTTTTTTTAGGATTAAATGATAAAAAAGTAGGGGGTGTCCATAAATGTTGGACCGAGAGATTCACGAAAGCCGCGTAAACGATGGTCCGCGCGCGCAGTAAAATCATGCGAAAGGCTTGCTAGTGGCAAGTCGCAGGCAGGATTTTTACGAGCACGTGGCCGTAAGTAGCGGATTTCGTGAAGATCGACGGGAGACA
>JAFGEK010000226.1 GCA_016931625.1 Deltaproteobacteria bacterium
AAAGATCTTTTTCATTATTTTTTATTTCAAAAACAAATAACATTATAATTTTACTTATAAAAAACCAAATGAGATAAAATAAGTAGTAATAATTTCAAATTTTGATAAATTAAAAAAACGTTATATTGGTAAAAAAATGATTAAATAGAAATAATTAAATAAATATTTGCAATTCAATTGTAAAATAATCGAAATTGTTGGATTGAGTGAACATATTTACTATCTCAACCGTCGTAGTTGAGACGAAGGTAACTATGTAAAGCCGTATTCGATGGTCGAACGACTTGAATGTTACCAAAAAACAACTAAAAGAAGGAGAAGAAGTGACAAGTGAAGCAAAACGCGTCTTGACTCACAGTTCGAGCTAGGCTCTAGTTATTAGCGCGAATTGGCAAACAAGATGCAAAAAGCCAATAAAGGGTATCGGCTCATTGATTCACTATTCATTTCTCTTTGAACGAAGTTAACCAGGAGGATGTCTCATGAAGGCAGGTTTTAAGTACATTGTTTTAGCAGCAGTAGCCTCGCTTCTTTTTGCTTGTGGTGGAAAGAAACAAGACAATAATCAGATGGAAGGGGTGAAATATCCCGAATGGGTAATGAAAGGTAGTGGTGCATTTGGCGGTGAGCAAGGTCGCGTATTTTACGGAGTAGGATCAGTAAGTGGTATTAAAAATCATGCATTAGCTCGTACAACCGCTGATAACAGAGCCCGTGCAGAAATTGCCAAAATTTTTGAAACTTACACAGCATCGTTGATGAAAGATTATATGGCATCAACAACTGCTGGTGACATGTCTGCATCAAGCGAAGAGCAACATGTTGAACAAGCTATTAAGACGTTTAGCGCTGTTACACTTTCAGGCGTTCAAGTAGTTGATCATTGGATTCATCCTGATGGCACTGTTTATGCTCTTGCCCAGTTAGATCTACAGACATTTAAAGACAGCATGGGTAAAGCTAAAGAGCTTAGCGCTGCAGTTCGTGACTATGTCCGTGAGAACGCCGAAAAAGCACATATGGATCTTGAGAAAGAAGAAGCAAAAAGGTCCGGCGAAGGCGGCTGATTAATTTAGAAATGTAGCTCCGCAGCATACTAATTAAAATAATATAAGTGTGCTGCGGAGTAGGTATTTATACATCGCGACTTTTTGCCTGAGAGCGATTCTCGGGCGCAGTGAGGATTGGCATGAAGGCAATGTCCTTTTTGGTCGCACTCGTTTTTTGCTCGGTAAGCACAATAGCTTGGGCATTAACACCAAAAGAAATTTACAAGAAATCTGGACCCGCGGTTGTACTCATCTTGGGCTCAGATGACGGTAAGACCGGCTCAGGTGGTACGGGTTCAATTATTACCCAAGAAGGCAAAGTTATAACTAATGCTCATGTGGTGTTAAACCATAATAACCAGCCGTTTAAAATCCTCTATGTATTTTTGAAACCAGATAAAATTACTGGCGATAATTCAAAAGATTTAGTTAATCGTTTTAAGGCACGTGTGCTTCGCTACAGTGTACCTAATGAACTTGATTTGGCATTATTGCAAATAGAAAATCCGCCTGCAGACTTAGCAACTGTTGCTTTTGGTGACCCTAATAAGGTTGAAGTAGGAGATGACAGTATTGCTATTGGGTGTCCTGAGCAAGGTGGTCCATGGACCTTAACAACAGGCGCTATTTCTACAGTTATTGCCAATTTTAATCGCATTAAAGGCAAAGACGTATTTCAAACTGAAGCTTCAGTAAACCGCGGAAATTCAGGCGGTCCATTATTAAACAATTCGGGTAACATGATTGGTATTAATACCATGATTGCAAGGCAAGGTGCTGATGGTGTCACAATTACAGGTGTTAATTTTGCGTTAAAATCTTCAGTTGCGGTTAAATGGCTTGCTGGTCAAGGGATGGGGCTTGCCTATGCAAAAACCGCAGAATCAAAACCAACTGTTGTAGCGGCTGCAGAACCATCATTACCTAAAGCTAGTACAGCTCCTGCTGAACCAACTACAACGACTTCTACTGGTGAAAGTAATAGTCACTCTGATGGTACTGGTAATAATACTGCTAACCAAAATCAGGCAGATAAGCCACAATCGACTATAGTTGTCGTAGAACCGATACCCAAAAAAGAAGAAACAGTGAAATTAAAGCAAGAGGGTAAAGAATTAGGCCAGACCAAGAGCAAAGAGAAGATCGTATCTGGAAAACCACTTGATCCAAATAAGGCTAAGCCAAAATATATAACGAAAAAGCGCCCCTACAACCTTGATGAATTGCGTAGACAACAAATGAAAGAGCTTGAAGATATAATGGATGAGATGCGAGGTAAGGTAAAACGCTCACGTAAAAGTGGCGATGACATGGGTTTATGGTAGAAAAAATCTTTTACTAGCATCACCTGAAGTAATAGCAGTATCTAAAAAAAGCAGCATCAACAAACAGGGGATTACTTTCATGCGCTTCGGAGCTATTTTTGTAGTGAGTTTGATGAGTTTGTCTTTGATCGGTACAACTGGATGTGGACCTAAAAGAAAGGTTGCTCGTGTAGCTACCAACACTCAAACCGATTTATCAGGTAAATGGAATGATACCGATGCTCGTTTAACTTCTGAAGCTATGATTAAAGACTGTTTTGCAAGGCCATGGCTAAAGAGGTTTACCAAAGAAAATGATCGTCCTCCGAAGATGCGTGTTTGGAAGATTATTAACAAAACCGATGAACACATTGATGCGCAAGTATTTATTAAGAATCTTGAACGAGCTATGGTTAATAGCGGTTTAGTTGATGTTATTGCGCAAAAGGGTAGTGAGCTAAGCTCGGTAAATGAAGAGCAAGACTATGGCGCTAGTGGCAGAGTCTCAGATGACTCAGCCCCAAGTATTGGCAATCAACTTGGCGCGGATTTTGTTTTAGTTGGGCGTATGGCTTCTATTCTCGACCAAGTAGAAGGAACGCAGGCCAAACTGTATAAAATCACACTTGAACTTATTGACGCCAATAGCGCACGAAAAGTGTGGATGGGTGATCATGAGATCAAGAAAGTAATTGAGCAATCAAGCGCGAGTTGGTAAGCCATGAACCAACTTAAACGTTTTATGCTCAAGTTTTGGGGCACGTATTTTATATTGCTTCTTTTAGTTTCAGGCTGTGGCGGTCTGAATATGGAGAAGCATTATCAAAAAATGCGTGGCCAAATGGTTGCACGCGACTATGACGATGCCTCTAAGTACCTAGACAAAGTTAAACAAGACTTCTACGGTGAGAAAAATCGACTTTTGTTCTATATGGACAAAGGGATGGTTTTGCATCTTGCAGGTAAATACAAGGAGTCTAATCAGTTTCTTGAGAAAGCTAAAACTACAGCGCAAGATTTGTGGACCGAAAGTGTTGGTTCTAACGCGGCTGCATGGATTACAACGGATAATGCTCTTCCTTACCAAGGTGAGGATTTTGAAAAAGTATTTATTCATTTTGTTGCAGCTTTAAATTTTATCGATCTTGCTGATTATGATGCAGCTAGGGTTGAAGCACGACAAATAACCAACAAATTAGAGCTTTATAACTCTAAATATACTGATAAATCTGGGAAAAATGCATATAAAGATGATGCATTTTCTCGATGGTTATCAGGAAAGTTAGCTGAAACTGAGGGTAGTGCTGGTTATAATGATGCTTGGATCGATTATAAAAAGGCACTTGATGTTTATCGTTCAGATTATGTCACACGCTATGGCACACCAGTACCGCGCTTTTTGGTTGGTGATGCTCTGCGTGCCCTAACTAAACTTGGCCCTGAATTTTCTCAAGAACTAGCAACAGTAAAAGCTAAATATCCGAATGTTAGCGTTCCTGATGACAAAGGTATGGGTGAGGTCATTTTATTGCATCTTTCAGGTGAAGCTCCCTATAAAATTGATAAATTTTGGGATGCAAAAGCTGGTAATAAGCCTATTCGCATAGCGTATCCTGAATTTGTACCAAAACCATTTCACATAGCTAGTGTACGAGTTATTTCTAATAATAATCAGGGAACTAGTGAGCTTGCAGAAAATGTAACGGCGATTGCAAAACAAAATCTAAATGACCATATGGCACGCATTAAAGCTAAAGCTATTGCGCGTGCAATAGCAAAAGCGATAGCTGCCGCTACAGCCGATGCAGCGGGAAAAAATATGGGCAATAAAAAAGCTGGGGCGGCTTTGCAATTAGCAAGTGCCATTTTTTCAGTAGCCAGTGCAGTTAATGAGCAAGCAGATAAGCGTAGCTGGATCACATTGCCAGCAGCAATCAATGTTGCTCGAATTATGTTACCCGCAGGCGATCATGAGCTGCAGCTAGAATTCCTTGCAAGTAATGGCAATGTGATTGAACGCGGTACGGTAAAGGCAAAAGCCGTTGCTGGTCGTCCAACATTTGTAAGTTATAGAACTTATAGGTAACATATTGCTTTTATTTATCAAATAAGCAAATAAAGCGCCCCTTATGAAAGGGCAACAATTCATAGGGGCGCCTTTACCTCTATCATTATTTGAATACCAGTTACCGCGTGAGTTGATTGCTCAAGAGCCTAGGCGTCCGCGTGATGCAAGTCGTTTAATGCTTTTGCCACGCTATAAAGGTGAAGTTAAACACTTTATTTTTCGTGAAATTGCAGATTTATTAAACCCAGGCGATTTGTTGGTAGTAAATCGTACAAAGGTTATTCCAGCGCGCTTACGTTTTAAATTAGAAACGGGACGAGATACCGAATTGCTTTTTCTTAAAGCTCTGGATGGTAATTTATCGCAAGCACGACATTGGTTAGCAATGGCGCGTCCTTTAAAAGTTTTCAAACCTGGTCGAACATTTAAGGTTTTTGGCATAGAAATTAAGGTAGATAAAAGACAAGCAAAAGATATCGAAATAACGAGTTCACAGGCTTTATGGCCAATATTGCAGCAATACGGTGAGGTGCCATTACCGCCATATATAAAACGGCAAGAGTCACCTCATGAAAGTGATCGAGATGATTATCAAACTTTATTTGCTAGTGAACCAGGTGCAGTGGCAGCTCCAACGGCAGGTTTGCATTTTACCCCCGCGGTTATTGATGAATTAGTTAAAAGGCAAATCGAAATTTGTGAGCTTTGTTTGCATGTAGGCTCTGGCACATTTTTGCCAGTACCTCAAGAGCATGAAAGCGATATACGCCGACATCAAATGCATGCAGAATACTATGAAATATCTACGAAAACTTTAACTGCAATAAAAAAGGCAAGAACTTATAAAAAACGAGTTATTGCAGTTGGGACAACAACCGTAAGAGCTCTTGAAACGTGGGCAACAAGCGGACAGAGCGAGGGTGAATCAGGCATATTTATCTATCCAGGGTTTTCATTTAGCATTGTTGACGCCATGATAACTAATTTTCACCTACCACGTTCAACATTATTGATGCTGATTTCAGCCTTTGCCGGACGCGAGCGAGTTTTATCAGCATATCAAAAAGCAATAAAAGAGCATTACCGGTTTTTTTCTTATGGTGATGCTATGCTAATTATTTAAAGGATTTATTAATGTTATCATTTGCTGTTTTAGCAACTGATAAAAATTCACAAGCCCGGCGTGGTCAAATCATTTCGCGACATGGTACCATTGAGACACCAGTCTTCATGCCTGTGGGTACTGCAGCTTCGGTAAAATCTCTTGATGGTTTAGATTTGCATGCTTTAGGTGCCCAAATAATTTTAAGCAATACTTATCATTTGATGTTGCGTCCGGGTGATGAACTGATCAAGCACTTGGGCGGATTACATCATTTTATGGGGTATAATGGTGCAATATTAACTGATAGTGGTGGTTTTCAAGTATTTAGTTTATCCGCTCGACGAAAATTAAGTGATCACGGAGTATTGTTTAGCTCTCATATTGATGGCTCTATGGTGGAATTAACTCCAGAACGTGCAGTATCTATTCAAGAGAATCTCGGTTCAGATATTGCCATGCAACTTGATGAGTGTCCACCGGCTAATGCAAGCAAAGAAGAAGTTGCTATTGCAGTGAGACGTAGCATAGATTGGGCAAAACGTTGTTTGTCTGCTCGTTCTCGCGATGATGTCGCTTGGTTTGGTATTGTGCAGGGAGGTCTATTTGAGGATCTGCGCAGCGAACATGTCGCCAAACTACAAGAATTACCTTTTGCTGGTTATGCGATTGGTGGAGTATCTGTTGGTGAAGCACCAGAAGATATTGGGCGGGTAGCTAGCTATACAGCAAACCAACTACCAACAGATAAACCACGTTATCTTATGGGAGTTGGTACTCCTGCTGATTTAGTTCGCGGGGTTGCTGCTGGCATTGATATGTTCGATTGTGTGATGCCTACTCGTAATGCTAGAAATGGACAACTTTTTACCTCAACCGGAAAACTTTTGATTAAAAAGGCAGTAAATAAAGATAGCGATATACCAGTAGATGCAGCATGTAATTGTTATACCTGCAGAACTTTTTCGCGAGCATATTTACGACACTTATTTGCTGCTAAAGAAATTACTTATTACCGTTTGGCTACCTTGCATAATCTCAGTTTTTATCTTGGTTTAATGCAAAAGATCCGCAGTGAAATTGAAAATGAGCAATTTTCAAAAACAGCGTGGCTTGAACGTTTAGAAAACAAAATACAAGAATGAAAAAAGCCTATCTTATTAGCTATTGAAAGATAAGTTTTTGGCGGTGAGGCTAGCTCACCGCCAAATTATACTTTTTAATTATTCTTCTGGAGTTGGTTCGTCAGGTTGAGGCTCTTCATCTTCTGATTGAGCTGATACGTCGAAGTTGGTGAAACTTTCTGGTTGAGCTTCTTCTTCAGCTGCGGGTGGTTCTTCAGCTGCTGGAGGCTCTTCTTTTTTGCAGTTGCTGGCTTTGCAATTCTTACCACGTTTGCACTCTTTGCCGTCTTTATTACATTTCTTTTGCTTGCCAGCGTAAGTAGTAGCTGGAGCAGCAACAAGACTTACTGTGCAAAGTCCGAGAATGATTGCCATCAAAATTGACTTCAAACTCATTAACTTCTCCTTTTACTACGATGGCTCATGAATCCATCGTAATCAAAAAAAGCAGAACTTTTCTGCTGCCACTTTTAACCACCTGGCAACCTAGCAAGGGAGCGGTGGCATAAGCGGCCATTGCATAGTCTAGGCCATCTATTTAAAAGACCATGATTGAGGTATTATCAAAGGTTTAAGTTGATGTAATTATTGATTTAATTTAGAAATCAAGCCTCGGTTAAAAAAATGCTAGCACTTATTAGGGTTTTTATGCGATTTGCAAAATGCAAAGCTTTTTGCAGCTAAAAAAACTATGATATGTATAAAGTTATAGGAGATAGTTATACATGCAGCGACCTTGGATATGGCTTATTGGCTCATTGATAGTAACTGTTTCAATTACCAGTGCCGCCTTTATCGCTGTAAATAATCTTCTCGAAGAAAGACGCAAATATTTAGTACAGGAGACCCAAGATCGAGTTGTAATGTCGCTTAAAACGGTTGCATCGTTAGTAAACGAACGTGGTCGTGACATACGTAATGATATGAAATTGGTAATTGATGCGAGACATCGTGTACAACAGAGTCCGCAAAAAATAGAAATCGTGCGTTCTCATTTGATAGCTTTAAATCGTTCAACACGTAACTACTTGCGTTTATGGCATCTTGAAGATGGTAAAATCATTCAAGAGATTTCGGGATTTCGTACCTATGACAAGCCGCTTCCTGATGTACCGATTAGTGAAATTGTTGAAATTGACGAACGTGCTCGCAATAACCCAGGTGTGATTGCAGCAATGCAAGCTTTAATTCCGATTGATTCGCCATATAATTGTTTACGTTTATTAGGTTTAGCTTCAAAAGACGGTAAAGGTTCAGTGCTAGTACTATTAAATATGGATGCTGCATTTGATTCATTGCAGCGTCGTGCAAGTCTGCCTGGGCTTGATTTATATGTTGTTGATACAGATGGTTCTTTTCTGGTGGATCCAGAAAGCACACGCAATGCTGAAGTTTTATCTAATTTATTAACCAGACAATCTGATGGACAAGCGTTATTAGGTGAGTTACCTTCGCTGTGGCCATTTTCTGAGCAAGGACTAAATGCGCAAGTTTTAGCTTGGCGCACTACTGCTGGGCAGCCTTTTCCTTGGATCGCTGCAGTTGCTGCTCCTTTAGCTGATGTCGCAAGACAAATTCATCAATTAGGGGTGACCGTTTTATTTATTGCCGCACTAGTTTTAATGTTAGCTGCAGCTAGTGCCGCGCTTATTTTTTGGTTGGTAAGTCGTGAATCACAAATTAAGGCACGATTAGAACACCAAAACATGATTGAAAGATTACGAGCGCAGCTATTGCATTTGGAAAAGCTTTCAACAATTGGTCAAGTCGCAGCTAGCTTGGCTCATGAGATGGGTACTCCGCTTGGGGTTATTGCTCTTCGTGTTGATCAATTAATTGAACAAAATACAGAACCAAAACAACATACAACATTGGCGGTTATGCGCGACGAAATTGAGCGCATAAATAGAATTATGCGACAAATACTTGATGCTTCTCGTCCAGCTTCTACCGAGAAAAGTAAAGTTTTTATTACCCATGCGTTAAACCAATTGGCCAATTTAGTTGGAAGACGTTATGATAGCTGTGGGATTAAGCTTGATATTGAAGTAAACGATGATGATCAAATATTTGCCAATCCAGATCAGTTTGTACAGGTGTTACTGAATATATTAGTCAATGCTAACGATGCTTGTAGTCGTGGTGATCGTGTTTTAGTACGCACGTGTCCTAAACCTGACATGCAGGGGAGACTCGGGATAGAAATAATCGATACCGGTAAAGGTATAAAAAGTGAGGTATTGCCATCTGTTTTCGAGCCTTTTTTTACTACGAAAAATAAAGGAGAAGGCACGGGTCTTGGCTTAACGATAGTTCGTGAAATTATGCAACAACATGATGGACTTGTTGAGGTGTTTAGTACTGAAAAAGGTACAAGAGTAGTAACATGGTGGCCGCAAAATTCAACAGCACCGCAAGACCAAGATAAGCAACATGAATTGATTATTCCTGAAACTAACAAAGTGATGGTGCAATAGTTATGACATCTGTAACTAATACTAATACAGCTCGGGTATTAGTGGTCGATGATCACCCAGAAATGGCGATAGCTTTAGGTGATTATCTGCGTGACCATGATTATATTGTTGAAACCGCAACCACTGCTACTCAAGCAATTGAAAGCTTTTCTCATTATGCTTTTGATGCGGTAATTACTGACCTAAGAATGAAAGATGTTGATGGTCTCGGGCTTTTAGATGCAATTCGCACTATGGATGCCAAGGTACCCGTATTTATTATGACCGCCTATGGTTCTATTGAAAATGCTATTGAGGCAATTCGTCGTGGTGCCTTTCATTATTTTTCAAAACCTTTAAAAACTGAAGAGGTTAGAATTTATCTTGAGCGCGCAATAAATCAGAGGCGCATGGAGGTATCACATGCACAGCTTTTAAGGGATATTCAGGGACGCTACACTTTTGAGTCAATGGTGGGGCGTTCGGCGGCTATGCGTAAAATTTTTGATTTAATTGACTGTGTTGCAGACAGTCAATCAAGCGTTCTTATTGCTGGAGAAAGTGGTACCGGTAAAGAACTCATAGCGCGAGCGATACATTTTCGTGGTATACGTCGTCAAAAACCTTTTGTGCCCATTAATTGCGCGGCGATCCCGGCGCCGCTTATTGAAAGTGAAATCTTTGGTCATGAAACAGGTTCATTTACCGGAGCTAACCGACCTCGAGCAGGTTTAGTTATAGAAGCAAGTGGTGGCACCTTGTTTCTTGATGAAGTGGGAGAGTTGCCACTTGAGCTGCAACCTAAACTATTGCGTTTACTTCAAGAGGGTGAAGTGCGTGCGATAGGTTCAGATAAAACGCGCCGAGTAGATGTACGTATTGTAGCGGCAACAAATGCCAATCTTAGTAACGGTGTTAAAAATGGTAAATTTCGCGCCGATCTTTTTTATCGTCTTAATGTTGTGCCAATTGAAGTGCCGCCGCTACGCGAACGTCGCGAAGATATCCCGATATTAACAGAGCGTTTACTACAGCGAATTTTAACGCAAAATCCGAGAATATTAGCTAAACGAATATCTATCGCAGCAGTTGAAATTCTGGTTTCTTATAATTGGCCAGGTAACGTACGCGAACTTGAAAATGCCATTGAGCGTGCTGCAACCTTATGCCGTGATGAAGAAATAACCGCAGAATATTTCAGCTTTTTAAACCCAACGACCACTACTTCAACTTGGCGAGACTATATGGAAAAAATGCCAACTTTACGTGAATTAGAGGATCAATACATTGATTTCGTTATTGAGAAAACACAAGGTAAAAGAGTAAAGGCAGCGGCAATATTAGGTATTGATCCATCGACGCTTTATCGGCGTCATCGTGGGTAATTTTTGATGATTTAATGTTAAAATAAGGTCATATATTTACCAATATTTCTCGGTATTTTATGAAAGATATTGCCGCGATATACCTTGTATTAGCGCAATTTGTAGGCTAACCCCTCAGTAGCAGTATGCGTCATTGGAGGTAAGTAAAAGAGATGTCGGCTACTAAAGCATCATTAGGTATCGATGTTGGATCAACAACGCTAAAATTATGTTTGTTTAAAGATTCTATTGAGCAATGTGTCATGCGTCCGCATGAAGGCGATTTTGTTAAGACTATGAATAGTCTTTTGACCGAACTTAATCTCGTTAGTGGTACTAAAGATATATTAGCTTTGGTTACCGGTACCTCTGGACGTCAGCGAGTGCGCCTACCAGATATCATTGCTCCTGTTGCTATTGAAGCTGGTCTTGATGCCTTAGCCTTACACCCGCGAGCTGTGGTTTCGATGGGTGGAGAGGATTTAGTTGTTTATATTGTTGATACTAATGGTCATATTATTGCGACCTATGCTGGTAATAAATGCGCTTCAGGGACTGGCGAATTTTTTCGACAACAACTTGGGCGTATGAATCTTACTGTCGATGATTTAGAACGAGTCGCTTGCGAAGCTAAAGTTTATAAGATTTCAGCGCGTTGCTCTGTTTTTATGAAATCTGATTGCACCCATCGCTTAAACAAAGGCGAAGCCACCAAAGGTGATATTGCGCTGTCATTGTCTAAAGTAATGGCAGACAAGGTGTCAGAGTTTTTACTCAAAGCACGTATTGACGAGGGGCAAGTTGTACTGACCGGTGGTGTGACCGGCAATCGTTTTCTTGTACAATTTTTGCGCGAGGAATGGCCACAGATAGAATTTGTAGTACCAAAGAGTGCAGCATACTTCGAAGCTTTTGGTGCTGCTCGTTTAGCGTTAACTCAAGGTAGTCTACTCCCAAGTTTTGAAGCGATAATTGACCAAAAACAAAAACTTGGCTTTGAAACTCTTGCGCCCCTTGCAGAACATACCGAGAAAGTACGCTACGCACGTTCAATGCGTGGTAAATTTGATAAAGATGCTGAGTATATTTTAGGAATTGATGGCGGTTCGACGACCACTAAAATTGCTTTAGTACGGCGAGACAATCTTGAAATTGTCGCGTCGCATTACGGTCGTACTCATGGTGATCCAGTATTAGCGCTTAAAGAATGCGTATATGAGGTTAAGAAACAAATAGGTGATGTTTCGCCACGCATAACTCTTGCGGCAACTACGGGGTCATCACGTGAGCTATTAGGCGTCTTTACTGAAACAGCTGGTGTTTATAATGAGATTATTGCCCATACGGTGGGTACAACTTACTTTGAGCCTAAAGTTGATACGATTTTTGAGATTGGCGGCCAAGACGCTAAGTATGTTTTAATCAATAATAGTGTGCCGCTTGATTATACGATGAATGAAGCCTGTTCGGCAGGGACGGGTTCGTTTTTAGAAGAATCGGCAGCAGGTGATTTAAATATTGCCAACGCTGCCGAAATTGGACCTATTGCCTTAAAAGCCAAAGCCCCGCTGAAATTTGGCGAGCACTGCTCTGCCTTTATTAATTCAGATATTCGTAATGCAATTTCCCAAGGTGCCGCTCATGCCGATATAGTCGCGGGTTTAGTGTTTTCCATCGTGGCGAATTATTTAAATCGTGTGGTGCAAAATCGCTCAGTTGGGAAATTCATAGCTTTACAAGGTGGTGTAGCAAAAAATCCAGCAGTACCTTTGGCTTTTGCTGCTATGACCAATAAAGAGATTTTAGTGCCAGCTGACCCTGAGTTTATGGGCTGCTTTGGTGTTGCTCGTTTAGCGAAACAAAAGGCAGAAGAAGGGTTATTAGCTGAAGGTGTTTTTAATTTCGATGTCCTCTTAGCCAAAGAAATAAAAGTTAAAAATAGCTTTACTTGTAAAGGCTGTGATAACTATTGCGAAATTAAAAATTTAGAAGTCGATACGAATAAATATCCTTTCGGTGGTCGTTGTTCTCTTTATACGAATGCGCGCAAAAAACGCCGTTTAGCGCACGATGCAGTTGATTATACCGCAATGCGTACGCAGATGTTGTTTAATGAACATACGCCCAAGGCAGATGAATTTGTCAGTCGTAGTGATAAAATTATAGGGGTTCCAAAAGTATTTTCAGTACATTCTCTATGGCCGTTTTATAGCTCGTTCTTTCATAATTTAGGGGTGCGTGCCTTATTGTCTGAGTGCATTTTACCGCAAGGTATAGCACGCCAAGAGAGCAATTATTGTTTTCCGGCAGAGATAGCTCACGGTGCGACCCAAGACGTATTAGAACGTAGCGATTATTTATTTTTGCCACATTTTCGCGATATGCCATCGCTTGAAGGTGATCGTGTACATGCCTGCACTTGCCCGCTTACTCAAGGGCTGCCGTACATGATTCGTCAAGCTTTTGCTATTGATGACCAACGAGTATTAAGGCCAGTGGTGTCATTTAAAAATGGTTTGCTAGCAAGTCGCACCGCTTTTGAAGATATGGCGAATCGACTTGGTTTTTCAAAGGCAGAAGGCAGTGCCGCATACGAGAAGGCGATTGTGGCTTACGAGAAATTTATTGCCGACTATCGTAAGCGTGGTGCTGAATTATTAGCTGAAATACAAGATAATCCTGAGAAGCTTTATGTTTCGTTATTAGGGCGACCATATAATGCGTTTACCCGTGATGCTAATATGGGTATTCCCCGTAAGTTGATTTCGCATGGGGTTACGGTTGTTCCCTTTGATATGATTTATAATCCCGAAGATACAATTTTACCCAATATGTATTGGTATTACGGCCAGCAGAATATGAAGACCGTGCGGATGGTGCGCCGAACTCCAAATCTGTTTCTTACGTGGATTTCAAATTTTTCGTGCGCCCCTGATTCTTTCATGCTGCACTATGTGCGGCATTTAATGGGGCAAAAACCGTATCTTGTACTTGAAATGGATTCACATACTGCTGATGCTGGTATTGATACTCGCATTGAAGCGTTTCTTGATATTGTTGAGAGTTATCGTAAACACGTTAAACCTAAAGATGAAATTTCTTCAGCGCGGCGTTATCGTATTGCCCTAAAAAAATCATATTGCGATGTTGTTGATACTAAGACGGGTGAGCGCATTGATATTCGCGACCCACGAATAACTTTAGTATGGCCGTCAATGAGTGAACTTGGTGTTCAAGCGATAGCGACAGCTTCACGTAAAAAAGGTATCAAGTCGGTGTATTTGCCAATACCTGATGAACATAGCACGCAGCTTGCGCGTGCGGTTGCATCGGGCAAAGAGTGCATACCAGCTTTGCTGGTCTTAGGCTCATCTTTAAAATATTTTAAAGAGAATCCACCCAAACCCGGCGAGATAAATCTATTGTTTGTACCATCAACTTTAGGGCCATGTCGTACTGGTCAATATCATGTTTATTATGACCAAGTATTTGAAGAGTTAGGTTTAGAAAATGTGGTACAGATTGTTGCCGCTAGTGAAAACTCCTATCGTGAATTAGGTAACGATATTAATAAAGATGTGTGGCGTTCGGTAGTTTTTGCTGATTATTTTACTGATATACGCTCAGGTATTCGTTTGCTTGCTAAAGATCCTGATGCGGGTATGAAAATATTTGATGAAGTTTGGCAAGATGTATTGCAAGCTTTTAGTCAAAACACCAAAGAACTTGATCGCGCATTAAAACGCGCTTGTAAGCGTTTTTCGCAAATAGAAAAGGCGCGTACGCTTGAAGACGTTAAAAAAGTATTAATCGTCGGCGAAATTTATGTGCGTCGGGATGATTTTTCTGTGCAAGAAGTAACTGACTTTTTAATTGAGCGCGGTATCTTTCCTAAAGTTACTGGTACCTCAGAGTGGTTTTTATACACCGACTATGCCCGCAAATATCTAATGAATGAGCGGCGTAAACGTGTTGGTTTTTGGGGTGCCTTAGGCGACGGTGGTATTAAAGAAGAAGCTTGGTTTCATGTTGAGGCATACTGGAAAAAACATGTTGAGCACAAAGTGCATATGGCCTTAGCGCCAACTGGATTTATTCCTGAAGCGCCACAAAATATGAAAGCTATCATTAAGCGTGGCAGTGAGACTTTTATTGATCCAGCGCTTGAAAGTGAAGCCACAGTGTCTTCTGCTGTTGCTGCCGAAGGTATGCGCGATGGTTTTTCTGGGGTTGCGGTTATTGCGCCATTTGGTTGCTTACCCGGTCGTCTTATCGAAGGCGTATATGCACCATGGGCAAAAGCTAGGGGCTACCCGGTTATCGCTTTAGAAAATGATGGGCGCCCATATCCACCCAACACCATTTCACGCATGGAAGTTTTTGCGCATAATGTTTTGCGTTTTGAAAAATCGGCAGCAACAACGTTAAAAAATGATTGAATTACCTGCTATCTCAATCAATATATTGGCGTTTGGCACCACAGCGTTTACAGCGTTTGTTGTAGCTGCTGAGTTATTATCTGGACGAATATCAAACACAAAACGCGGCGTAATTGAGCAGCTTTTTAGTGAATTGCCAACATGCGGTTTTGAGCTAGAACATTGGTTTCGTGTAGGCAAGAATCCAAGATCTAACGCGATGCAAAAAATACAAAATAAACCAGGTAGCCGTGTAATCCCATGGAAACATAGGTATTCTACTTCTTGACAAATTCAAAATACCCCGTAAGCTCATAATTAGAAGCACGAATTTGACTATTGTATTGATATTCCGGAGGATGTAATGCGGCGAGCAAGCAAGTCTCCGGGCCATGATGAAGGCTTCGAAGGCGCCGTCTTAGGCTTAGGTTTATCCGATATCATTCAATTAAATGGGCATAACCGCTTTTCTGGCTGTGTAACTATTGAAAGTGAAAATTACGGTGGTGTGATATTTTTTCGTGATGGTCAAATAATTCATGCTGAGGCCGGAGATACTATTGGTGAAAAGGCCTTTTATGAAATAATGCAATGGTCTGGCGGCAAATTTACCTTACAGCCTAATGTCACCACCACTGTTCGTTCTATCGAGCGCAACTGGGAATTTTTATTGATGGAGGCTTGCCGCCTAATTGATGAGAGTCAACGCGGCTTACCTATTCGCCCTAAAGAAAAAAGTAATAAAGCACAGCCAACAGGGTGGGATAAACGAACGGGTGTTGCTGATAAAATGCGTGGTCAACCTAGTCACACGCGCAAGAGTCTTGTGCTAGGAATCGTTGTGGTATTATTTGTTGTTATCATTGGTTTTGGCACTTATTTTTGGCGTTCACAAGCGCAAAAAAATACCAATAAGACTATAGAACCAGTAGCAACTGCAGAAAAAAATACTGCTGACACAAATTTAGTTAAAGCTCCAAAGCAAGTTTTGTTACGTATGGCAGGCGCTAATAATTTAACTACACAAATAGGTCCAGCACTTGCAAAAGCCTATTTGGCTTCGCTGCAAGCCACTGATATTCAGATAAACCCCACCACTGAAAACGATATTGTTGTACAGGCAACTCAAGATAAAGTGACAAGATGGGTAACCATTGCTACCCATGGATCTACGACAGGTTTTGATGAATTATTGGCAGGTACTGCAGACGTAGCTTTTTCGTTGCGTCGTATTAATCAAGATGAGCACGATCGCTTAGCATCCCTTGGCTCGATGACATCACAAGCTAACGAACATATTTTAGCTTTAGATGGGCTAGCTGTAATTGTTAATATGGCTAATTCTGTATCACAATTGCAACGCAGCCAATTAGTTGGAGTATTTGGTGGTACAATTACAGACTGGTCAATGCTCGGTCTTACTAGTGATGTGCAATCTGAGTGGTCAGCAGTAGGCATGGGTGGGAAAAAGGGTGGACCATTAGCCACTGGTGTGCATCCTTACGCACCAGATGTTAATTCGGGAGTGGATGAAGTATTTAAAGAAGTAGTATTGAATGGTAAGTCATTTTCTACTGAAGTAAAAAGATTGCCTAATTTTGAAGCTGTAACTGATGCGGTTATTGGTGATCCTGGTGGTGTTGGTTTTGTACCACTATCTTTTGTGCTTGGCAGTAGAGCTGTACCAATTTCAGATGCTGCTGAAACATCATTGTTACCAACAGTATATACTGTATCTAGCGAAGAATACCTGCTGACTCATCGTATATATCTTTACACTGCACAAACCAGTAACAACCCTTATGTAGCAAAATTCATACAATTTGCCTTAAGTGCAGATGGACAAACAGTTGTAAAGAAAGCTGGGTTAATAGAGCTTGCAGTTAAAACTGAGCCACGTAATATACCGGCTGATGCTCCGCATGACTATGTGCGAGCAATTGGTAAATCGCGACGTTTATCGAGTACATTTAGATTTGAAGAGAAATCATTAACCTTTGATAACAGAGCCCGACGAGATCTTGAGCGTGTAATTGCGTATCTGCATAGCAATAACCTCAATGGTTCGGCAGTAAAAGTAATTGGTTTTTCTGACTCACAAGGAGCTCGTATTAAAAATATAAAACTCTCCAAAGATCGTGCCAATAAAGTAGCAAAAGCATTAGCTCAACGAGGCATTATTGGCGTGAAAGTTTTTGGGTTTGGGCCAATTATGCCGGTTGCTGACAATACTACTGCAAGAGGACGTCAACGAAATCGGCGTGTTGAGATTTGGGTATCAACACGCTAAGTCTAGCGACGATATACCGCTTCTTTATTTAGATAACCACTTCTTATAAGCAGTTCATTAAGATTGTCTTTAGTTACCAATCGAGGTGAAAGTAAAACGGCAGGTATCTGTCTTTTATTGTTAAAAATAGTTCTTCCGCGAGTTTCAACGGATCTACCACGGAATAAATCAAAGGCCATTTCAACAGCACGTTTTCCTAATAGACGAGTGTCTTTAAATACCGTCATGCTTTGAGTACCTTGTAAAATACGAATCGCCGCAGCTAAATCAGCATCTTGGCCGGTAATAGGCACTTTACCTGCAAGACCATGCGCTGCTAGTGCTTTAATACAACCACCAGCAGTTCCATCATTTGGTGCAAGCACAGCATTAATTTTGCCTTTGGTAATCTCAATAGCGTGTTCACATAAGCGTTGTGCTTCGTCAGGTCTCCAATCTTTAACTGATTCGCTTAAAACTATTTTTATATTACCTCGATCAACTAAAGGTTGAATAAATTTCATCGAACCTAATTTCAGTAGCTTGGCATTATTATCGGTTGGTGACCCTGCTAAAACAACATAATTACCTCTGCGTGCTTTGCGGGTGATGAATTCTCCCTGAATGGCACCAACTCTTACATTGTCAAATGATAGATAATAATACTCATGCGGCGAATTAGTAACTAAACGATCATAACTAATTACATGCACTCCCGCCTTTACAGACCTATCTATAATAGCGGCTGCACTATCTGCATTAACTGGAGCGAGAATGAGCACTTTAATTCTTTGAGCGATCATTGAATCACATTGTGCAGCTTGTTTTACGGCATCGTTATCACTAACTTGTACCAGTATTTCGAAACCACGTTTTCTTCCTTCAGCTAAAATAGTAAGCTTGTCCTTTATCCAACGTTCTTCTTGATGCGTTGGGAGAGAGAGTCCGATACGTAATGTACCGCCAGCCATAGCTGCTTTTTTTCGACCGCCTTTAGTATTAAAATATTCTGGTAAAGAATTATCAAATTGGTTGGCGCTGTTTCGGGCAGCACTTAGATCATCTTGAGCGGTTTTAAGCTGTTCTTCTAATACCGCAATCTTTTGTTCGCATTGTGCTAAGTCTGATTTTGCTTTAGTCAGATAAACTTCGTTGGCTCCCTGACTTCGTTGGCATTCTGATAATTGCGTGACTACCTGTCTATCGCAAGCCGTGATGGCAATAAGTATGGTAGAAAAAAGTGCGATTCTCATGCCTAAATCTCCCATGGAGCTCCTTGCTAAAGCTATCAGGTATTATTTTTTTAAAGCAAGATTACACTCTAGCTTATTAACACTATCATAGTCGAAATATTGGCAATTTTTTCATGAGGTTTTCTTATTGGTTTATTTTCATTATTAGGGTTGACGCGCGACGGCATCTGCGACAGACAGTACTCATGGTAAATACATTATTATTGATAACTTTATTAAGTGGTAATTCATTAATGCCTAATGCCTCGGATTGCTATGTTAAAGCCCAAAGCAAATCGCACTTAAAAAAAATTGATAATATGCCGTTATATTTGGAGTTATTAGGGATCTACAGATCTGAAAAAAATAGTGCTGAAGCTGAGAGCAAGAAATCAGATAATGCCAAAGGTAAAGAACAAGAATTACAACGTGATTTTATCATTACGTTAATGCGCGATGGCGATCAGTGTTTTGCACTTTTGGATATTCTACAAAGCGGTCATAAGCGACGCGGGATCGGCGAAAATGTGCAATGTCGAGCAGATGGCCATGTGCAGTTTGAAATTCAACGTTTATTTGATGATAAACCCAAAAGTGCTCCTAAAAAAACGCCACTAAGTATTTGGGGAATGATTCATGGGCGTAGTTTAAAAATCACTATTGAAGATAAAAATGCTGCTGGTTCAGCTTTGCGCCAAGAAGTTTATTTAAAGCGACAACAACCTGCTGCAGTAGCAGATTTTTGGCGAGAGCATTTTATCCGTAAAGAACTTGAATTATGTGCAGCAGCTGAACCTGACGAACCTTTTGCTAATGTAAATAGTGAATCAGCGTTAGCTCCTGTTGCTCAAAGCCCGAAACAAGAAGAGCCTAAACCGAAACCTAAACTTACGAAAAAATCAAAATCCAAAGCACGTAAACGCAAAAAATAATCTACAGAGCCACTTGCAAAACTCGATAATATTAACAATTATACTAACAATAACGTCATTCCCGCGAAAGC
>JAFGEK010000227.1 GCA_016931625.1 Deltaproteobacteria bacterium
CTCTCTACGTCATGCCCTCGAAAGAGGGCATCCAGTAAAGCCTAATAAAATCGATCAATTACAGAGATGAGATCAAGAGTCAGCTATTACCCGGCACGCTCCATGCCTTTCGCGGTGATTCCTATGTAGGCGACACCTACTGTAACTATACAGCTGCCTCTGAACCGATGGAAGTCTCGTTCGGTATCGATGAATCTTTCAAAACCGAAAGACTGACCATCAAACGCGTAAACAATGACCCTAGCTTTTTGAGTTCTACTAAAGGAATGGAACGTAGCTATAGTATTACTATCACCAACAACTCACCCAAAAGGCAGATAGTAGAGATTCGCGAAAACATCCCGGTATCGAAAATAGAAGACGTCAAGGTCGAACTTGATAAGAAGAACACCACAAAAGGATATGCGCTGGATAAGTATCGCGGTCTTATAACCTGGAAGCTCAACATCCCTGCTGGCAAAAAAGAAACCATTGATTTTGGCTATACCATCAAACTACCAGAGGACTGGAATATAGGTGTTAGACCCTGACACCAGTTTCAAGCTACTGCTTATGTTTTGTACAACACATTAAATCCAATGCTTGGCGAAATTATCCTAATGTAAAAAATGGTATTTTAATCTCAACTTTTGAACAATATTTCTGGATCGCCGACGGTGTCCTACACCAATGCCAGTGGCCGCGCCAAGTCCCTCGTATGGCTCGTTCATCTTCACTTTACAACTTCGATAAGAGCAGCAGTTGCCAATGACTGTGAGTAGCGAATGAAGCTTATCGACTTCGTGCTGTCGCATGACGCTTCGTTCACGTGCCATACCTACGGTCCTATTGGCGCTACCACGAGAAAAATTTTAGTATCATTCAAATGTTAAAAATCAGCTATCGAAGCCGCCCACTGAATGTGAGCGAGATGTTGCAAGTGCACTCGTAGGGCAACAATAACAAGCTGAATTTGTTTAAGATTTTTCTGAAATGATCAGCATTGGTGTCTGGCACCTGCCTTGGCAGCACCTGCCTTGGCAGCACCTGCCTTGGCAAATGTTGTAATACCATCAGCTGTTTACTCATTCATACAAAAATACTTGCTCTCTTTGTGCATCATATTGTTCACCACCAAATATTGCTGCTTTCATAACCTTATTAAAATCGGCGCCACTATCGATAAGCTCTCGCACTCTCGGTGTGCCAGTGAGTAAATCAATCGCCGGGACATCAGGACGAAATTCATAAGGTTCACGCCGCCACCCAAAAAAATTTGGCCATAGCTGCTTAATACACCAAATTATCGCAAGCCCGGTACGATATGGTAAAAATGATTGGCGATCAGTTACGTGCAATTGCACCCCACCACAAGCTTGGTTTATGTGTTTATGAAAAGTTGGGCGAAAAACACAAGGGCGAAAAACCACACCATCAAGTTCTAATTTATTTAAAGCTTCCACTAAAACACGGCCATTAATAAACGGCGCGCCCACTAATTCAAAGGGTCTAGTAGTACCACGACCTTCAGAAATATTTGTCCCCTCAATTAAACACATGCCAGGATAAACAATCGCAGTATCAAGAGTCGGCATATTAGGAGAAGGCATGACCCAAGGCAGTTGAGTATCATCAAAATATTGTGACCGCCGCCAACCTTCACAGGCTATAATAGTCAACTCGCAATTAAGTCCATAACTCTTTTGATATAAACGAGCTAGCTCGCCCATAGTTAAACCATGACGTTGCGGTATAGAATATAACCCACAAAAATTCTCTAGACCTGGTTCAATACCACCTCCTTCGATTTGCATACCACCAATTGGATTTGGCCGATCTAATACTACTACGCGAACATCAGCTTTTGCTGCAGCCTGCATACAAAAAGCCATGGTTGCAGCATAAGTATAATAGCGGCTTCCAATATCTTGAATATCTATAACCAAAGTATCTATACGAGCAAGTTGCTCAGCGCTTGGGGTTAATGAACTTTCACTAGCACCATAAAGACTAACTTCAGGTATGCCAGTAATCGCGTCATAGCTATCTGCAACACTAACCATATCTTGTGCATCACCACGCAGACCATGCTCTGGACCAAATAGCAAAGTAAGATTAATGCGTTTATCAGCATGCATGAGATCAAGCGCGTGGTTAAAACTAATATCAATAGTCGCTGGATTTGCACATAAACCAATACGACCTTGCCCCAAATAACGTTCAGGATTTGTTAAAAGCCTGTCTAAACCGGTTATCATCTGTGGTCACCGTAAATTTCACTTGCTGATGCATTTAAGCATTTTAAGAAAAAATCAATTGCGACAGTTGCCTTCTACTATATACATACGCATAGTACATAAGTTATCACTTGCTATTTATGTAAAATGAAAAAATGTTTACATTGACACAACATGTTAAACATTAGTTAATTGAAAACCTAATTCTCGGAGGTAAAAAAATGGGACAAGACGCCATTATCGTAGGCGATAACGACTTTGAACCTACGGTTTTACAAGCAAAATTACCGACTTTAGTTGATTTTTGGGCTGAGTGGTGTGGGCCTTGCCGCGCACTTACTCCAATCATTGATGAGGTTGCTGGCAAATATCAAGGTAAATTACAAGTCGCCAAGATGAATATTGATAACCATCCTAATACCCCAAGTCGCTATGCAGTGCGCGCTATCCCGACTTTATTGTTATTTAAAGATGGTCAGGTTGTCGAACAGATAGTTGGCTTGGTAGCTCGAGCAAAATTAGAAGATTTAATTTCTAAGCATATTTGATCGACCGATCGACCTACCAATTTTCTATCGCTTTTTAAAATTAATATCTTGAGCCACTTGCAAAACTCGATAATATTAACAATTATACTAACAATAACGTCATTCCCGCGAAAGC